>JAQWBI010000045.1 GCA_028706475.1 Candidatus Cloacimonadota bacterium | reverse complement strand
TTGTCGTCAGGATTATGCTACGAGAGGATTTGTCAAGTAATGGATTGTTTATGAAAGTCCGAATCGCAGCATTCCGATGCTACGGAGAGGTTTCGTATCGTAGCATGCTGATGGTAGCCGCCTCCGGAACCGCGGTAGTGCTGAAAATGGATGGAAGATAAGAATATTGTGACGGCTTCGGTCTGCCTTGTGACTTGCCTTTACGAGGGACTCCTCTATGGCTCCGCACCCTCGCTTTCGTCTTCTGCGCTCGCAAGATAAACTATGTGTGATATTGATGCTAAGATTATTCTACGATTCTTACATGTAGAAGAAAAGAGTTATTTCTTCCAATTTCTTTCGATTGGAAGTTCCTTTTGTAGGATAAAACGATTTATATGTTTGGATATTAATTGAATAGTACAGGGTTGCTCTCCAATACGTTTTTTGATTTTATCCTGAATCCTTTAAAATGGTGTCACTCTGGTTTATCTATACTTGAACCTGATATTATCGGGTTATCATCGAGTGAACACAGGAGGATAACGGCTTGATATCAGCTTCAACACTGCATAGAACAAAGGGAAAGAGGAGAATGATCCAAAAGCTCCCTTCGGTCGCTGTGGCAATTCGTAGATTACCACACCAAGCTTGACATGACACTAGCGATATTCCATATTGCAAGCACATAGGTATAGGAAAGATTAGTAATTTATTGTGACAGAGATAGATAGCATAGGTGTCTTGAGCTCCAGGGCATTATCTGTTTTCTTACCTTCAATAAGGCATAATCTAGGATAAACCTACGAAAAAGCCCGGTTTATGTAGAGCCGGGCTATCTTACTAATATGGCGTCTATAAGTACTTTTTAATCACACTTTCGATCAGCGCTTGAATCTCGTGCATACGCGCTTCTGTGGTAGCTTCATAACGGCTTACCAATACGGGAGTGGTGTTGGACGCGCGAATCAGTCCCCAACCATCTTCAAAAGTGATTCGGGCACCGTCTATATCGTTCACGTCATAGCCGCCTTTTATGAATTCGCGGCATACTTTTGCCACCACTTCAAACTTGCGGCTATCCTCACATTTAGTATGCAATTCCGGAGTATTATACATCTTTGGCTGATCCGCCAGATATTGGCTTACGGGCATCGGGCTATTTGCCACAATCTCGATGAAGCGGCAGCTCACGTAGATTGCATCGTCAAATCCCAAATAGCGATCGCCCAGGAACACATGTCCGCTCATCTCACCGGCAAATTCCACACCCAGTTCCTTCATGCGCATCTTGATGTTCGCATGACCTGTTTTGTACATAATCGCTTTGCCGCCGCGTGCATTAATATCGTCATAGAGGTTTTTGGAGCATTTTACATCGGCGATGATGCTTTTCCCGGGGTTTTTATGCAGATAATCCCGGGCCAAAATGTTCAGGATTTGATCCCCAAAGAGCATCTTGCCCTTTTCATCCACCACACCAATTCTATCGGCATCGCCATCAAGGCCGATACCCAGTTCATACTCTGCATCCAGCACTGCGCGAGATAGATCCGCCATGTTCTTTTCTATGGTAGGATCCGGATGATGGTTGGGAAAATCGCCATCCGGGTCGCAATACATCTCTATTACTTCACAGCCTTTACGGCGCAGGATTTCGGGGAGATAGGGTCCGCCAACGCCATTGCCGCCATCCACGATAACCTTCACCGGCCGCTCGATGTGTATGTTTTCGCTGATGTACTTCATATACTCATCGGCGATGCTGTCATTCTTCACCACAGTACCTTCAGCTTGGGCAAAATCTCCCTTCTGAATGAGCTTGAGCAGATCCTGCAAGGCTTCGCCAAATACGCTGTCCATACCCAGATTGAGCTTACAGCCGTTGTAGTGCGAGGGATTGTGGGATGCGGTAATCATGGCACCGCCATCCATTTTCAGCTTCCAAATGGAAAAATACAGGATTGGTGTGGCAACTATACCGATGTCCGTGATGTTGCAACCGGTTTCTCTGGCCCCTTTGATGAAGGCGTCCATAAAGCCCCGGGTGCTGTGTCTGGCATCTCCGCCTATTACAATGGTTTTCAAACCCTTGTTTTGCAGCATTGTGCCAAAGCCTTTTCCGATCAGGTAGTAGCTTTCTTCATTGAGCTGTTCACCCACAACTCCGCGGATGTCGTATTGCCTGAATGCTTCGCCTTTTATCATTGTAACCTCTTCTATATTATTCTTGAATGTCCAACATGCGTTTCAGAGTGGGCAGCATTTCACGAATTGCCAAACCCCGATGTGAGATGCTGTTCTTCTCTTTGTCGCTCAATTCCGCGTAGGTGCGATTTCTGCCTTCAACCTCGAAAATGCTGTCGTAGCCAAAGCCCATATCGCCTCTTTCGTAAAGGGTTATCTGGCCTTTCACTACTCCGCAAACCACTGAGATCAATCCGGTGCTATCCGCCAGAGCCAGTGCAGTCTCAAATCTGGCGGCGCGATTGTCAAGACCTTCCATCTGCAACAAGATCTTGCGCCGATTGTCCTGATAGGAACAACCTTCCCCTGCCCAGCGGGCTGAATACACTCCCGGATCGCCGTTTAAAGCGTCGATAAACAGTCCGCTATCGTCTGCAATACATAACATTCCGGTGAATCGGGAGCCTTCCATGGCCTTTTTGATGGCATTGCCATGGATAGTATCTTTATCTTCTGTAGTTTCTGGCGCATCAGGAAAATCCAACAAGCTATGCAGGACGATGTTGAACGGGGAGAGTATCTCCTTATATTCCTGCAACTTATCGGGATTTCGGGAAGACAGTAATAAAGAAATATTCATTTAGAGCTTTTTCAACCAAGATTTGATGCGGCTGATCAGGTTCTTGTCCAAAAAATTATCCGCTGCTGCGGTGATCTTTTGCATCTGATGCAGGACATCACCTTCTCCGCTCCAATTATCTTTCAATGCTTTCTCATCGATCTCATTCAAGATGAGGTTCAAACCCAAGACCACCAGCACGAGATCGTCCACATAACCGATTACAGGTATAAAATCCGGGATAATATCCAAGGGTAAGACCAGATAAGCGATGATGCCGCTAACAAATAGTTTGTGCTTCATCAATACCCTTTTATCCACTGCCAGGCGACAAACCAGGATAAAGAAATCCGGAAGCATGAAGAGATATTCTCCCAACTTTCCGCCCAGTTTACCAGTCTTTTCGTTGGTCCAGCTTTTGGCTTTTCTGCGCAGATATTCGTAGAACTTCATCTTTACGGGATCCTCCTCGAAGATCCTTTCGTTGATTTCTTTCTGTTCTTCCACAGGGATTTCGCGAGTTTCTAATACTTCATCTGTCATAAGTACCTCCACAAAGAGATAATAATCCGGTATTGCTCTCGGAGTCAAGTGAATTCTTGTACTATCGCTTGCTTTTGCTAAAATGAACATCTCCAAAAAGCATTTGACAGCAATTCCAGCTTTATATATGTGGTAATTGCTTGAAGTCTTAGCAATTTAAGCAAATATACGACATCTGGAAGGAAAACAAATGGAAATCAGCAAAACCTATTCTCCGCAAGACATCGAGAAAAAGTGGTACAAACACTGGGAAGAGAGCGGCTATTTCGCCCCTCGCGGCGAAGGCAAAGCCTTTACCATCCTAATCCCGCCACCAAATGTAACCGGTATTTTGCACATTGGCCATGTGCTAAACAACACACTTCAGGATGTCGTAGTCCGTTATCACAGAATGAATGGCGAACCCACTCTGTGGCTGCCGGGAGTAGATCATGCCGGTATTGCCACCCAGAATGTGGTGGAAAAGCAGCTTGCCAAAGAAGGTATAAACCGTCACCAGATAGGTCGTGAAGCCTTGGTGGATAGGATCTGGCAATGGAAACACGAAAAGGGCGGCATCATCATCGATCAGCTCAAGCTTTTAGGTGCTTCCTGCGATTGGAACCGCCTGCGCTTTACCATGGACGAGATGCTTTCCCGCGCTGTGAAAGAAGTGTTTGTGAGCCTGTATGAAGATGGCCTGATCTACAAAGGGAAATACATTATAAATTGGTGCCCGCGCTGTGTGACCGCCCTGGCCAATGACGAGGTGGAACATAGTGATGAAGAGGGCAATTTGTGGCATATCCGCTATCCTTATGCCGATGGCTCGGGGTATGTAACTGTCGCCACCACACGTCCCGAGACGATGCTGGGTGACGTTGCCGTGGCAGTGAATCCCGCAGACATGCGTTATAAGGATTTGATCGGTAAAGAGTTGCTCTTACCGCTCACCAACCGTCGCATCCCCATCATCGCCGATGATTATGTGGACAAGGCCTTCGGCACCGGATGCGTGAAGGTGACTCCTGCTCACGATCCCAACGACTTTGAAATCGGCAAAAGGCACGATCTGGAGCAGCTTTTGGTGATGGATGAGCACGGCATCATGAACGAATCTGCCGGACCCGATTTCATAGGCATGGAGCGTTATGCCTGCCGGGATAAAGTACTGGAAATGCTATCTGCACAAGGTCTTTTGGAAAAGACGGAGAAGCACGAACACGCCGTCGGCCATTGCTACCGCTGCGATACCGTGATCGAGCCCTATCTCTCGGATCAATGGTTTGTGAAGATGGAGCCCCTGGCGCGTGAAGCCATTGAAGTGGTGGAAAAAGGCCAGATTCTCTTTCACCCGGAGCGCTGGACCAAAGTGTATATGCACTGGATGAACAACATCCGGGATTGGTGTATTTCCCGCCAAATCTGGTGGGGACATCGCATACCCGCATACTATTGCGAAGATTGCGGTGAAATGATGGTGGCAAAAGACGCACCAAGTGCATGCAATAAATGCAACTCCACTCATATAAGGCAAGATGAAGATGTGCTGGATACTTGGTTCTCCAGCTGGCTCTGGCCCTTCTCCACGATGGGTTGGCCGGATGAGACTGCAGACCTGAAACGCTTTTTACCCACCAATGTGCTGATTACCGCTCCTGAGATAATCTATCTGTGGGTGGCGCGAATGATAATGAGTACCTTGCATTTCAAGCAGGTGATCCCTTTCGATACCGTATTGTTGCATGGCACAGTGCGGGACGATATCGGCCGCAAGATGAGTAAATCCCTAGGCAATTCCCCGGATCCCATCGATATTATCGAACACGTGGGGGCCGATGCCTTGCGTTTTTCCATGATCTTCAACACCCCAAAAGGCGCCGACGTAGCTTATAGCGACGCCATTCTGGAATGTGGACGCAATTTTGCTAATAAGATCTGGAATGCCTACCGCTTCATAATGATGAATATCGAAGCCATCGAAGGCTTGCCTACGGCTGAGGAACTGGAACTGGAACTGGCAGACCGATGGATAATCTCTCGCTTGCATGAAGTGAGCCGCGAGGCCCGCGATCATTACGAAAACCTGCGTTTGAACGACGCCGCACAATGCATCTTCCAGTTCTTGTGGGATGAATTCTGCAGCTGGTATATAGAGCTGAGCAAAGACCGTCTGAAGGACGATGCACCCATATCCGGCAAGCTTACCGCCAAGTATGTGCTGTTTGATGTGATGCAGGCCGGAATGAGGCTCTTGCATCCAATAATGCCTTTCATCAGCGAAGAGATCTGGCAGTCCATCAAACACTACTTCCCAATGCCGGAAGAAGCGCTGATCATAGCTCAATTCCCCATCCCAGACGAAACAATGATCGATCCCGCCATCAACGACAATATGAAACTGATGCAAGAGAGCATCACTGCCATCCGCAATCTGCGCAAGCAATTGAACCTTTCTCCGGCTACCCCGGTGAAGATCGTGGTTCGTACCGCAGATAGTGAACAAGATACACTGTTTCAAGACTACAAAGGCTACCTGAACCGCCTGGCAAAAGTGGAGGAAATAGTATCCGGTATGGATGCGATGAAGCCAAAACCCGTCATCAGTGCGGTGGTACGTAATCTGGAGATATTCATTCCCCTGGCTGGATTGATCGATCCCGAACAGGAAAAAGCCCGCTTGGGCAAGCAACTGGAAAAGCTGCAGAAAGAACTCGACGGCATCGCCCGAAAGCTCGGCAATCCGAATTTCATCGACAATGCGAAAGCTGAGGTAGTGGTAAAAGAGAAAGAGAAACATTTGGAAGTACAAACCAAAGCAGATTTGCTAAAGGGACAAATAGCAGACCTTTAGAGAAGGTCCATGTCTGATGAATAGATTTAGGAGAAGCTTGTGTTTGCTCTGATTGTAGCCCCCGTAGATTTCCGGACTGAGATCAAAGGCTTGGGAGAAGCCATATTCTCACGGGATTGGACTCCGGATAGATGCATCAGACTCTATCGTGATTTCCTGCCCAAACCAGTTGATGACAGCTTTTGTAAAAGCACTGAAGATGCCACAATCTTGTGTGAAGGTATCCTGCTATCGCATAAAAAAAGCGAACTGGAACAGATACTAAAAGATGAGCGTCATAACGATCTGGCAAGAGTTCACGGTCAGTTTGGCTGTTTATACATAGATCATATTGCCCGGGAGTTGCGAGTGTACAGCAATGTATGTAACAACTTCCGGCTTTACTATTATCACGCAAATGGAGTCTTAATCATTGCTACCTCCATCAAAGTGATAGTGCGTATTCTAGCCTTGAACGGCATTAAGTGCCATCCCGACGAAATCGCCCTGCGCATGCTACTTACCTATGGTTATATGTTGCGGGATTACTGCACAATTTCAGAGATCAGACACTTTAGCGCTTCTAACATGCTAAGATATAAAGAAGATAAGATATGGGTAGAAAAGTATTTCCGCTTCAAGTACAAGATTACCAATACCAGTATAAAGGACTGTGCGGACGAAGTTCTTGAACTCTTTAGAATGGCAGTGAAACAGGGCTTTGAACGTGATGAGCAGAAAAAGCATCTAGCTTTTATCAGCGGTGGGTTGGATTCGCGCCTGGTTGTCTTTACCGCGTACAATCTGATGTATCGGGATCTGACCTGTCTTAATTTCTCGCAACCCGGATATCTGGATCAAACCATTGGTCGGGAAATATGCTCAAAGCTTGGTTATGACTTCCGCTTCTTTTCCCTTGAAGGTGGAGAATATCTGAAGAATCTGGATGAAAACCTTATATACAATGAAGGTCAGACTGTGCTTCACGGAGCAGCGCATCTGTATGCCGCTATCCAAAGTATGCCTCTCAAAGAGTATGGCATTCTACATAGTGGTCAGGCAGGAGGCATCATCAAAGGAGCGTATCTGCAATCCTCAAAGCATAGTCCGGTAGATTTCTATTCCGGTGCCTATTCCACACGTTTGATACCGACTCTACTGCCATTTATTAAACAGTACCATAATGATTACGAAACTCACGAGCTCTTTATAATGGAGAATCGGGGATTTAATGCTCTCACCAACGGTGATTTGGCTTGTTTGCCTTTTAGTTATACCACCTCTGCCTTGCTTCATCCGGATTTAATCACATATTTATTGAACATCCCCCCTGAATTGCGAAAAGACGCAAGGACTTACCTGTATCTGATAAAAAAGTACTACCCGGAAGCCGCTAAGTTCAAGTGGGAAAAGTATAACTGCCCAATCAATACACCATATTATCTGGCACAGTTACGATATTACACTTGGCGTGGTACAGATAAAATCAAGCGTATGATCGCCGGAAAACCAAATCAGCTTAGCATGAATCCCTTTGACTATTGGTGGCAGTCAAACCCTTCGTTAAGAGAGAATCTGCAGCAGCGTTTTACTCCGGATGAAAGTGTATTATCACGTTATAGCAAAGACCTTCAAATGGACATCCATACTATGTATCGGGACGGAAGCTTTAGCGAGAAATGCCAGGCTTATACTGCACTGAGGGGAACTACCTATCTCCTGGATGAAGACTAAGCTTATACCTTGATATCATTTTGGAGCATATCCCAGCTCTGCGAAGCAGATTTATATTGACAAAAACTGCTTTTACGGGGATTTACGCCTAGAACGTGGGGCTATAGCTCAGTTGGTAGAGCGAATGGTTCGCAATCATTAGGCCAGGGGTTCGAATCCCCTTAGCTCCACCAAACTTTCATGATACCCGGTTTCATACCGGGTTTTTTGTGCTCTACCAGATCGTGACCAGCGAATCTAAGCATCAGTGTATCAGGATCAAAGAAAGCTTACCTCAATATGGTGTGTAGTTTCTTCAACACAATAATATCCTTCACTATAGCAAAGCACAGATCAATCCTTGACAATATCCCCTCTCCCGCAGAATTGCGCAAAATCATTGAGCCAAACAAGATAATATAAAGAGGACCTTATGAAAAAGCTCTTATTTCTCCTAATTGCCCTTTCTGCCTTCCTGCTGAGGGCAAATACTATAAGCGAATCCAGAGCAAAGGCATTGGCAAATTCCATCTTGAACCTGCAATCTGGATCACACTGTATTTCGGGACTTGAAGTCTTGCGTTCGGAACAGGGTGATCTCGCCTATATATATGCTTTAGAACCTACTGGATACATGGTGATCTCCGCCCATGATACACTTCCTCCTCTCGTTGCCTACTCCGTGGATTCCGATTTCGGCTTTCGGAACACCGACAATCCTCTGCGCACAATCCTGAAAGCTGACCTTAGCCATCGCCTGCAATTTTATGATGTATCTTATACAGATACATGGCAACGAGCTGAAACCAGCCCTCGTTCCATAACGCTGGTAAACGACTATTTACTGAGTACAAATTGGAATCAGACCGCTCCCTGGAACACCATGTGCCCGCTTGACCCCATATCCAATTCCCGCAGCGTAGCGGGCTGTCCCGCCGTCGCAATGGCTCAGATCGTAAACCATCTCCAAAGCCTGAATAACACCCGCTTTGACGATAGTGATGATTATTACCACGCTTTTTCCGGAAGGAACTATACCATCGATGATGACTTCGAAACAATGGATTTTCCCTCTTTCCCGGAATTGAACGCTTATCTGGATCAAGTACAGACCGCTTTCAATCACGATGAGCTTCCCTCTTCGGAGCTTCAGGCTGCCTTGGTCTTTGCTTGTGGAACCGCTTGTAAGCAGATTTATTCTTCCCAGGTTTCCGGAACTCTCTCTGTGAATCAGGCTTATGCCGCTTTCCAGAGATTCGGTTTCCCCAATGTTGAGCTTTTGGGACCGGAGCATCCCCAACTATACACCAGGATGATTCAGAACATTGAAGAAGGCATTCCTCTACTGCTGGCAATGGTGACTCCTGCGGAAGATGCCGGACACAATGTAGTCGTAGATGGGCACAATGAAGGCATGTATCACCTCAATTTCGGCTGGGGTGGCCAATACAACGGATGGTATTCTCTCCCGGAAGGCGTTCCCTACAATCTTACCGTGGTTGAGGGAGCAGTTGTTAATCTGCAACCCACCATCGCTATGATTGGTGTGCCCGATGCTCTGGAAATCGCCTCCGGAGGCAGTCAGCAACTTGAAGTAGTGAACCTCAGTGCCTTGACCATGCAATTGGTCGATCTGCAGGTGGGCACTGAATTGAATGCCGCAGAGTGGCAGATATCTCCCGCTCCCGGCATTGCTACCATCGAAGCCTATGGGTCAATAGTCTTTAGCATTACTAATCTGGTACCCACCCGCGACATCATTGAAAGTACTATCCGCCTGGTCTTCGATAATGCCTGGCTGGAAATCCCCATTGTCTTCCGCAACAGTTCCGCTACGGATGATTCCGAATATAGTCCGGTCTGCGTAAGTATTCTGACTAGTCCCAATCCCTTTTCCCAGAGCTGTGAATTCCACGTATCCGGCACCAAATCCCCCATCAACGAACTGCGTATATACAACTTGAAAGGGCAATTGGTGCACCAATCCCACCACAATATTTGGGATGGACGGGATTCCCTGGGCCAAGCCTGCCCTACCGGACTTTATTTCTATAGGATTAATGGTGAAGACTTTTCTAAGAGTGGCAAATTGATTAAGCAGTAGATCGAATCGGTATAGCCCTGATAATGATGTTGAAGTTAGCAACACCATCAGCAATCACTAGTTCATACCAAAATAAGCGCATACTACAATTTTCGCTTGACAAGATTAGCTGCACTTACACAGTAGTTTTGCATTGCTCAATTGGCAAATCACAAATCATTAAGAGGAGTAAAACTATGATCGGTGAGAGAATACGTGCTTTCCGCACCAGTCTTAAAAAGAAACAAATTGAGGTAGCAAAAGACCTCAAACTCAATCCTTCAGCCATCTCACAAATGGAGAGCGGCAAGATCAATCCATCCCTTGAAAACATGCAACAGATGTGGAGGCTTTATGGTGTAGACCTGCATTGGCTGATTACCGGAGAAGGCAATATGTTTAGTGATAGTAAAAAGGGTATAGCTCAAAGCAAGAGTAAAGGCTGGGAAACCCTACAGCAGATGCTGAACAAGAGCCTGGAAGAGATCGCCCGGGCCAAGACAGACCTGGTGGATTCTTCTGTGATAGACATCCCAGTACAAGGAGAGATCGCTGCCGGCCCCCCGGTGGAAAGCAATCTCCCCCATGCAGACACTATCTCGATCCGCAGAGGTCAGATCAAGGGTTCTCCGGGCAGTTTTATCAGCCTTCGTGTAAACGGACACAGCATGGAGCCTTCCCTGCATCATGACGATATTGTAGTAATCAATCAATGTAACGATTGGGAGAAGCTCTCGGGCAAGATCTGCGCCGTGCGCATCGATGGTGCCATCACCTTGAAAATGATGACCATGGATCATAAAACCAGCACAGTGATCCTTTTGCCTATCAACGAAGAATACAATCCCATCCTGGTAAAACCGGATGAACACAACGATCTGACCCTAATAGGAAATGTGGCGTCCCTATTTAGAAGATTTTAAATGCTCTTTGTATACCGGAGATAGTATCATTCTGTGTTTAGATGCTTGAGGTAGGCGGTGAGGTCTATGATCTGTTCTGCAAAACCCAGACCAAAATCGTCGTCGATACTGGCGATCAGCATCGGATACACAGAGCGTAGTTGCGAAAGTACATTCAATAGTACTGCCCGCTCGTTTTTGTTCAATACGTAATATGGATCATCCAGCAAAAGCACTTTGGGCTCGATCAATAGAGTCCGCACAAAACTAAGCAGTTTCAATTCTCCCGCCCGATATTTCGCCGGACGCTGGGAGAGGTCCATATCCAGCCTGAATCTCTGCAACATCGCCGCAATTTTCTCATCCATCACATCCTCATCCAGATCCGGATGCAACCATTTCAGCGGCAGCATCAGATTCTCTCTCAAAGACAGGTTGGAGAGCATAATGCCTTCATCAAAGACATAGCCAAAGCTTTGAATCTGGGGACCTCGTGATAGATACTCCTGTAACCCAATCCCATCAATCAGGATTTCTCCCTCCAAGATTTCATCCAAACCCACCATTGCATTTAGTATTGCGCGAGAAAGGTTCTCGCTGGGATCGTGGATCAGGATCACCCCAGTAAGATCCAGCTTCAGATCCAGCGCTATCAAACCTTCTTTACTACTTACTTTGCAAAACTCGATGATCATCGGAACACCCAAAACAACCAAGTAATCAGTATATCGCTCAGGATAACGGCAAATATCGAACTAACCACTGCCCGGATTGTGCGTTGCGGCACTTCGGTGCTGGCGTGACCCACACTCATACCGTGATAGGTGGATGAAATCGAAATGATCAGGCCAAACACGATGGATTTAATTAAACTGGAAAAAATGTGGGATAGCTTCAGAACTGAGAAGAATTCGCTCATAAAAGCCCCAAACTCCAGCTGATTGAACATCCTGGAAAACAACCATCCGCCCAAAACAGCAACTAAATTGAAGTATAGCACCAGGATTACCATTGACACTACCACTCCAATGATGCGGGAAAGAACCAAATAAGATACGGGTGATATCCCAAAAGACTCTATCAGATCAATTTCCCGGCGCACACGCATATTACCCAGTTCCGTAGAAATAGCTGTCCCGCTGCGCGCCACAACTACCAAAGCAGTGAGGATACCGGAAAGTTCGTTTACCACCACTGTAACCAATACAATGTGAACCCATATCCCCTGGCCAAATCCCGATAACAGGTTTGTTCCCTGCAAGATCACCAGACCTCCAATTGCAAGAGCTAAAAAGCTGATGAGCGGTAAGGCTTCGTAACCGGTAAACAGTATCTGCCGCAACATCACCATGGAACTGACATGGCGATTGGATGGGATATGGAAAACCTCCCTCAGAGTAAGGGCAACAAACAAAAAAAAGCCCATAGCGGACTTTTTTTCGCTTTTATATATGTGATCCACTGTCAACGCTGAGGCGTTACTTCAATATCAGTGTCTTCTTGGTGGAGGTGTAGCGGCTTTGGTATTGAACCTCTACAAAGTATGTACCAGCTTCCACCCAATTGCCAAGGGCGTCGTCGCGCAACCATCTGTAGCGACCTGATTTGTGAATGGGGCCATTGTAAATTGTCTTTACAGTGTCACCTTTCTCATCCAAAACCTGTATCTCGATAATGGCGTCGCCGCTGTATTCCAGGCTGATATCGCAGTATTCCTTCATAGGATTGGGACTGATATCAAATAGCAACAAGGACTCAGTTACTTGGGCCACGAGGCTCAGGCTCATCAGGAGCATAATACCGGCAAGTACTAAAGCTTTGGTTTTCATTTTATTCCTCTCATTATGTTACATCACTTATAATTCTACATGGTTGCAATTTTCGTTCCGATGATACAATTTTTCGCACAAAATGATGCCACCCATCACTCCGGCACGGTTCCCATAGCCGGCATGAACGCATCTCAGGTGCTGTGAAAGAGCAGTTGGAACCAATTCTTTGATTCCCGCTTCCACTTTCTGGATGTTGTATATGGCAAAGTCCATTGCCCCTCCGCCCAATATAAGCAGATCGGGATCCAATACCGTGCAGAGATTTGCCAAGCCACGGATCAAAACCTGTTCGCCCTCTGAAATATACTTATCCACCTCTGGAATACGAGTTCTGGAAGCAATTAAATTGGGCAAATCCAAGCCAGCATAAGGTGAATTGATGTCATGTAAGCGGCGCCTGATCCCATCCACAGAACTGTAGGCTTCCAGACAACCCTTTTTCCCGCATGAACATAACAGGCCATCCGGATAGACTATCATGTGCCCCGCTTCAGCGGCAAAACCATGTGCGCCATGAAAGATGTTCTTTCTGTGCACCACTCCACAGCCGATCCCGCTACCAATCGTGATTCCCACGCATACCCGACATGGTTTCAAACATGCCTCAGCTAAAGCCATCAGATTCGCATCATTATCAGCACAGACTGGAATATCGATCCCCTCAGGTATCAGATCCACAGGTCTGAAATCCGTAAAAAACGGCAGATTGGGATTGTGCCCCACAATCTTGCCTTCGGGATAAGTGATGGTTCCAGGACTGCCTATGCAGATGCCACTGATCCCCTGATTCTCCGTTTCCGAAATGATGTCCAGGACAATCTTGCGAAATCCTTCAATGCTTCGATCAGTAATTCGTTTTACGGCAAAACGTTGTAAACCTAGGTTACTGTTGCCAATGCCGTATTTGAATCTCGAAGCGCCGATATCGATGCCAAGGTACTGTCTCACTGTTCTCTCCTTAACCTATATATTTACATTGTATTTATGGAGCTTCCTATGTCAAGTGTAAAAACCCC
>JAQWBI010000044.1 GCA_028706475.1 Candidatus Cloacimonadota bacterium | reverse complement strand
CACTTTCATAGAGTTTTTTTGATAAAGACAGCAAAGATTAATTGACTACTAGAATAAGGATAAGGCGTCCTTGAGACGCCGAAGACGTGGCACCAGCCAAAGCTCTTTGAGGCTGGGGAAAGGGCAATGCTCCAGGGATACTCTTTGCCAGAGTCTGCTTTTCGGATGATTATCGGAAGAGCGATAGCGAATGCCCAGGCATGCCTTTAAGGATGTATCCTTACACAGATCGCTCAGCAAGCCGGGAGAGCACTCTCTGCCGTATGGAAAGGCAAAGAAAGGCAGGGGTTCAAATCCGGCATCGCTAAGAGCTTCTTTGTTCTTGTGTAGTTCATCGCAGATCTGGGGATAGGACAAGCGGCTGACATCTGCATGGCTATGGCTGTGCAAGGCGAATTCCACTCCATAATTCTGCAACTCTTGCATCTGAGTCAAGCTGAGAAATGGTTTCTTCCGGGCAAGGTATTCCTCTTGTGATGTGGGGCAAAAGCGATCCCAAAGCTCATCACAGAACTCATCTTTGTGGTGATCCGGAACAGAAAACATCCGATGAGAGATGCTGCCGTCTGCTGGGAGTGAATACATTGTTTGAAGGGAGCTTAGGGCATCAGACAGATCACTTTCATCCGCATGATGGCGAATCTGGATCAATTTGTGGTTCCAAGCCAGGGCACGGTTGTCAATACAGCATCCGATCATAAATACTGTGAGTGGAATTTGGTGTTTCCTAATGATCGGCAGAACTTCATGGTAAATGCAGGAAAAACCATCATCTGCGGCAAGTACAGCTCTGGGATATCCGGGAGTGTGTGAATCAGCTTGAGCTTCTCTGAGGCTTGTAAAACGATAACCCAAATCCAGAAGGTGTTTCAGACTATCAGAAAAGGTCTTTGTGCTTAGCCCTTCAGGATACAATTCCGCTTGATGATGGCCTACCCGGTGAAAGAAGAATACAGGCTGAGAGGAACTGAGTAAAACCCGTGTAAGCCTCTTCGCTCTCATATCAAAGCAGCTTATTTCCCGATTGCAATGCTGATCATCTTTCCGGGAATCACGATGAGTTTCTTGATCTGAAATCCTTCCAGAGCGCGCTTCACATTCTCTACCTTCAAGGCTTCTTCCTTTAGTGTTTCGGGATCAGTATCCGGAGCAACTTCCAGTTTGCCGCGGATCTTTCCGTTTACTTGGATCACATAGGTGATGGTATCTTGAATCAGATACTTCTCTTCATATCCGGGCAGACCGCTTTCATGCAGCAGGATATCAAAGCCCATCATCTGCCATAGCTCTTCTGCAATATGCGGGGCAAAGGGGTAGAGCAATTGGGGGATAATTCTGCATGCTTCTGCATATACAGCCAGTGCGTCGTTATCCATCAGGTCCGGCTCTTTAATGGCCACGCAATGGTTTAGATGTTCCATGATGGCTGCGATGGCGGTATTGTATTGCATGCGTTGATTGCAGTCTTCCAGCCATTTCTTTGTGCATGAATGCGAGCTGTAGAGCAGTGTCTTCATCTCTGGGGAGAGCTTACCGGTGTCAGCTGTGAGTTGCAGACCTTTTTTGATGGCATCCAGATTGCTTTCGATCAGCCTGTAGATGCGGTTCAAAAAGCGGAATGCTCCCATCAGCGCTTCATCGTTCCACTCCACATCCTTTTCCGGTGGCGAGGCAAAGAGCAGATAGACGCGCAAGGTGTCACTTCCGAAGCGATCTACTATGTATTGTGGATCCACGGTGTTGCCTTTGGATTTACTCATCTTAGCGCCATCTTTCAGTACCATGCCTTGTGTGAGCAGGCGTTGGAAAGGTTCATTGCCTTTCACCCAACCTAGGTCACGCATGAATTTGTAAAAGAATCGGGCATAAAGCAGGTGCATGCAGGCATGTTCGATGCCACCGATGTATTGATCTACGGGCAACCAAAAATCGGCTTTGGCGGGATCAAAGGGCAGATCCTGGTTGTGAGCATCGGCATAGCGGGCATAGTACCAAGAGGAATCCACAAAGGTATCCATGGTGTCGGTTTCGCGTTTTGCGTTTTCTCCGCACTGGGGACATTTCACGTTTAGCCATTCTGGCACACTTAGCAGGGGATTGGATGTGGTTTTGCCCACTTGTACATTGTCCGGCAAGAGCACGGGAAGATCTTCATCCGGTACCAAAACCACACCGCATTTGGGGCAATGGATGATGGGGATGGGATTGCCCCAATAGCGCTGGCGAGAGATGCCCCAATCGCGCAGGCGATAGGTAACGGTCTTTTCCCCCCAGTTGTTCTGGGCAATCCAGTCTGTGATTGCGCCTTTTGCCTCTTCGCTGGCCATCCCGTCAAAGTGGGCGGAGGCTGCCATTATTCCCGGTTCAGTATAAGCTTCTGTCATTGTATTCAGGTGCAGTCCGGCTAGAGGATTCTGGATCACGATCTTCATTGGGATATCGTACTTTTTGGCAAAGTCAAAATCGCGCTGATCGTGGGCGGGAACCGCCATCACAGCACCGGTTCCGTAGTCCATTAGCACATAGTTTGTTATCCAAATCTGCACTCTGTCACCATTCAAAGGATTGATGCAATAGCGTTTGCTAAAGATGCCTTCCTTGATGGTCTCAGCGCTGGAACGTAGCACTTTGTCTTCGTTTATGACTTTCTTGCAAAAATCATGCAGGGCATGGTTTTCAGGCTCTTCCTCCAGCCATTTCTGTACCAGAGGATGTTCCGGGGGAACTGCCATGAAGGTTACTCCGTAAATGGTATCCGGTCTGGTGGTAAAGACGGCTATACTCTCTGCCGAATCCGGAAGGGGGAATTCGATGCGAGCGCCTTCGCTTTTGCCGATCCAGTGTTTCTGCATGGTCATCACACGTTCCGGCCATTCGATTACATTAGAGAAATCAAGCAGCTCTTCAGCGTATTTGGTGATGCGGAAATACCACTGTTCCAGCTCTTTTTGGATTACTTCGCTGCCGCAACGCCAGCATGCACCTTCTTCAACTTGTTCGTTTGCCAGAACAGTGTTACACTGATTACACCAGTTTTGGAAGCTCTTTTTGCGGTAAACTAGGCCTTGTTCGTACATCCTTTTGAAGATATACTGCCCCCAGCGGTAGTAATCCGGACGACAGGTGCTTACTTCGCGATCCCAATCGAAGAAGAAGCCCATGCCATCGAATTGCTTGCGCATATTGGTGATGTTTTCTTCGGTAGTGAGGCGGGGATGGGAGTTGTGGGTAATAGCATAGTTCTCCGCGGGCATACCGAATGAGTCGTAGCCCATGGGCTGCATCACATTGTAACCTTCCATCAGTTTCAAGCGGGTGATGGCGTCACCTATGGAGTAGTTTGAGGCATGACCGATATGGAGTACCCCGGAAGGGTAGGGAAACATCGATAGAACGTAGTATTTGGGTTTGTCGCTCAAGTCTGAAGCTTGGGCAATTCCGTTATCTTTCCAGACTTTTTGCCATTTTTTCTCGATATCGGTAAAGGGATAATCCATGTTCAACTCCATGCGGTACGATAAAGCCGCTACATCTATATTTTGCTAAATCTTACAAAAAGATAGCTGTAGCGGCTTTTGTCAAGTGCAAATATTGGTTGCGTTAGTCTTGGATGCCTGTCACCACCAATTTCGATGTATCCCAACCGCCTTGTTTCAGGAAGCTCAAGATTTCATTGTAAGTATCTTTTCCCATACGTGGACTGTGCGAAAGTATCCACAAATACTTCTGTTTTCGATCGCTAATTACGCTGTATTGATAGTCTTTATCCAGCTTCACAATCCAATAATCACCATAGAAGGGCCAGAAGAAAGTTACCTTGAGCTTACTGTTGCTTTTGTCCACAGCATGTGCTTTGCCGGTTACTTGCTTCAGTATCTGCGTGCCAGCTTTGTCTTTGTAGCTGGTGTTTACCACGATAATCTTGTCCTTTTTATCCAGGGAGTAGTCTGCAGCAGAAAGCGCTGCGTCCTTGGGTTGAAACTTGGTGGGGTAGTAGGCATATTGATACCATCTGCCCAGATAACGGTTCAAATCCACTTTATCTACGGTTTTTTACCGCAGCGAGGCTGGTGCTCAGAACCAGCATAAGTATGATGGGGATCAGTCTTGATAACATTATTACATCCTAAAAGTGTTTTAAGATAAAATAGTGCAATTGGGTAATAAAACAAAAGGGAAAGCCTTTATCAAGCTTCCCCTTATTTATTGATTCTATATGAGTTATTCGCTCATTTTCTTATACTGCTCATAGCGTTCTTTGAAGAACTGTGTGCTGCCTTCTTCAAATTTCTCTGCACGTTCGGGGAAGATACGATACAGGCGGCTATAGCGGTTTTCTGTCTTGATGAAATCAGCAATGCTCATGCTGGGTTCTTTGCTATCCAGGGTAAGCGGGTTCTTGCCTTCCAGACGTCTCAGCGGATTGTAGCGATACAGCAGCCAATAACCTGCTTCCACTGCGGCTTTTTCGTGTTTTTGGCTCATGCTCATATCGATGCCGTGGTTTATGCAGGGAGCATAGGCGATGATGATTGCCGGCCCGGGATACTCTTCAGCTTCCTTAAAGGCTTGCAGGGCCTGGTTTTTGTTTGCGCCTATAGCGATTGAAGCCACATACACATAGCCGTAGTTCATCATCATCATACCCAGGTCTTTCTTGTTTGTAGCCTTACCTGCTTCGGCAAAGCGTGCAATAGAACCCATCGGTGTGGATTTTGAAGCCTGACCGCCGGTGTTTGAGTACACTTCGGTATCCAGAACCAGGACGTTGATTCTCTGATTGGAGGCCATCACGTGGTCCAATCCGCCGTAACCGATATCGTAGGCCCAGCCGTCACCACCGATTGCCCAGATGGATTTCTCGACAAAGTAATCCTTCAATTCATCCACTCTACGCAGGAGTTTAGCGCAGCCTTCGCAGGCGTTTTGGATGGCTTTGGGCAGAAGGTTGCGGATCTTGCGGGCGTTCTCTTTTGCTTCCTGATCCACTGCATCCCAGTGTTCCAAGCTGTATTTCAGCGCTTCTTTCAGTTCGGGATCGATGCCTTTTTCCATCAGAGCGTCCAAAGCCAGCTTCAGTTGTTTACGATGCGATTTAACTGCCAGACGCATTCCCAAACCATATTCTGCATTATCTTCAAAGAGGCTGTTTGCCCATGCAGGACCATGGCCGTCTTTGTTTTTGCAATAGGGGATTGTGGGGAAGGTTCCACCGTAGATGGAGGAGCATCCCGTAGCGTTAGCTACGATCATGCGATCACCGTGCAATTGAGTAAGCAGTTTGATATACGGGGTTTCGCCGCAACCGGCGCAAGCACCTGAGAACTCGAAGAGCGGCTGTTTGAACTGGCTGCCTTTCACGGTAGTTTCTTTGAAGTTTGCTAATACATCGCTGGGAAGCTTTTCGAAGAATTCGTAGTTTTTCTGTTCTCCGGCTGCACGCTCGTCTTCGATGGGATTCATTACCAAAGCGCTCTTGGGGCATTCGTTCACACATACGCGGCAGCCCTGACAATCGTCGATGTAGACCTGGATTTTGTATTGATAACCTTCAGCGCCCATAGCTTTAATGGTATTGAAACTTTCCGGAGCATCCTTCAGGTCTGCTTCGGTAATCAGTTTCGCCCGGATTGCGGCATGGGGGCACACAAAGGAGCATTGGTTGCATTGGATGCAGTTCTCTGATATCCATTTGGGAACTGCGGGAGCTACTCTGCGTTTCTCCAGCTTGGCGGTTCCGCTTTCCACAAAGCCATCCAGAGGCATTTGGGAAACCTTTATAACGTCGCCCTGCTCGCGCATGATGGGTTCGATTACGTTTTTTACAAATCCAGTTGCGTCTCTGGGTACCAGTTGTTTACGAGGGCCGCAGGTATCCGGCATTTGTGCTGTAATCTTCACTTCCACCAGGGCTTCATTTACTTTATCCACAGCGTTGAGGTTCATCTGAACCACTTCTTCGCCTTTCTTGCCATAGGTTTTACGGATGGATTCTTTGATCAAACCGATGGCTTCTTTGCGATCCATTACACCGCTGATGAGGAAGAACGCTGTCTGCATTACGGTATTTACTCTGCCGCCCAGTCCCACTTCTGCGGCGATCTTGAGGCCGTCGATATTGTAGAATTTGATCTTGCGGTTGATGATAGTCTCCTGCATCTCACAAGTAAGATTATTGAAGACTTCATCCATGCTCCAGTTCGAATTCAACAGGAATACGCCATTTTCCTTGATGCCGTTCAACAGGTCGAATCTGCCGATGAAAGCCTGATTGTGGCAAGCCACAAAATCCTCTTGCGTAACCAGGTATTGGCTGTGGATGGGTTTTTTACCAAAACGCAGATGGCTGCGGGTGATGCCGCCGCTCTTTTTGCTGTCGTATTGGAAATAGCCCTGCACATACATATCGGTGTTGTCGCCGATGATCTTGATGCTGTTCTTATTAGCGCCCACTGTTCCGTCTGATCCGAGACCCCAGAATTTACAGGAGATAGTACCTTCGGGAACGGTTTGGATGTGCTCATCCAGCGGCAAAGAGAGCTTGCTTACATCGTCTTCAATACCAACTGTGAAGCTATGGAATCCGCCTTTTTGCAGATGCTTGTAAACTGCCAGCACCATGTCTGGAGTAAATTCTTTGCTGGATAGGCCATAACGACCGCCGATGATGCTGAGGTTCTTACCTTGCAATGCGCTAACCACATCCAGATAAAGCGGTTCGCCAATGCTGCCCGGTTCTTTGGTTCTGTCCAGAACCGCTATGCGCTTTACGCTCTTGGGCAGAGCAGCCTGGAATTGCTTGACACCGAAGGGACGATATACGCGGACTTTTACCAAGCCCAGCTTCATTCCACGTTCTCTATTCAGATAATCGATAGTCTCGCTGATGGTCTCGCATCCGCTACCCATTGCCACGATCACGTCTGTTGCTTCGGGATCGCCCACATAATCGAAGAGATTGTAGTGCCGACCGATCTTGGCGCCTACTTCGTTCATGCATTCCTGGATAATGTCGAGGGCTTTATCATAATGTAAATTGCTGGTTTCGCGTCCCTGGAAATATACATCCGGGCCTTGCTGTCCCACTTTTACACGGGGAGCATCCGGAGTGAGGGCGCGTTTGCGGAAATCTTCCACCAGCTTGTGATCCAGCATTTCGTTCATGGTCTCATAATCCACTACATCGATCTTCTGCAATTCGTGAGAAGTGCGGAATCCATCAAAAAAGTGCAGGAATGGAATCGAGCTTTTCAAGGTGGCCAATTGGCTTACGATCGACAAGTCCATTACTTCCTGGACGCTATTGCTTGCGATCATCGCAAAACCGGTGTTACGGGCACTCATTACGTCGGAATGATCGCCAAAAATCGATAGAGACTGTGCTGCTAAAGAGCGTGCAGTCACATAAAACACTGTAGGCAACATCTCTCCGGCGATCTTATGCATGTTTGGCAGCATAAGCATCAAACCCTGAGAGGCTGTAAAAGTAGTTGTAAGTGCTCCGGCGGAGAGAGAGCCATGTACTGCTCCGGCAGCTCCGGCTTCGGATTGCATTTCCATTACATCCACGGTGGTACCGTAGATATTCTTACGGTTTTCAGCTGCCCATGCATCCGAAAGCTCACCCATACCGGATGACGGAGTAATGGGGTAGATTGCCGCTACCTCGTTAAAAGCGTATGCCACATGCGAAGCAGCGCCATTTCCGTCCATCGTAGCTTTTGTTTGTTTAGCCATTTCGGTAAACTCCTTATTATGCTATATTTTTGTTAGATAAAAATCACCTTTTGTTATCACTCAATTTTGCCATCAGGTTTATGTCAATGAAAATCGGTCGATTGAAGGTGTGACGCCTTTCTGCCAGAGGGAATCGATCCACTTATCTTTGAATGAGGTCTGTAAAATGGGGTATAGTCTGCCTATTCTTCTTATGAACACCCTTTATCTGAATGGCATATATGCTTATCTCAAGCCCGCCGATAGCTTTCGCTAAGCATTATGAAGCCTATTGCCAATACTGCTCCCCCCAGATTGTAGATCATGTCTGTGGGATTGAAACTACGCCAGGGTACTCCCAATTGTAATAGCTCCAGGCATACACCAGAAGCCAGCACGATTGCCGAGTACTTCAGCGCATCACAACGCTTGAACCAGCGCACATTATGAAGAGCACCCCAGATCCGGATGAGAGCAAAGCACAAGATCATGATGGCATGTGCCAGATAATCCAGCCGGAACACCCACAATCTATTTCTGCTCAGGCTTTGGTTTGTATCGTTGCCAATGGGGATGAGGTTTACTACAATCAATACCAAAAGCCACAGCCAAAACAACTTCTTTGTCATATTTCAGTTTTCGCTTCCTTTACTAATCTCTGTTTCCGCTTCCAGCGCGATGCTTCATG
The DNA here is from genome assembly GCA_028706475.1 of Candidatus Cloacimonadota bacterium. Classification (NCBI taxonomy): domain Bacteria; kingdom Pseudomonadati; phylum Candidatus Cloacimonadota; species Candidatus Cloacimonadota bacterium. The sequence goes on along the minus strand of JAQWBI010000044.1, from coordinate 5,291 downwards.
CGAAGGGCGCCCTGCAGGACGTCCCTCGCACGATAGAACTTTGCAATTATGTATCTATTCCAAACCGCTCATATACATCAACAGGTCGGCAACGCGGCAGCTATAGCCCCATTCGTTATCGTACCAACTGAGGATTTTCACCATGTTATCCTTCACATAGGTTCCACCAGCATCAAAAATGGAGGAATGGGAGTTCCCCACGATATCAATGGAAACGATGGGATCATCACAATACATCAGATATCCTTTCAGATACCCTTCCGCAGCCTCTTTCATGGCCATATTGAGCTCTTCTTTGTTGGTGCTGCGTGCCAGATTTACGCTCAAATCCACCAGAGAACCGTCCGGAGTGGGCACTCTTACCGCCAGCCCGTCCAGCTTGCCTTTCAGATCGGGAATCACCAGTCCGATTGCTTTGGCAGCTCCGGTGGTGGTGGGGATCATGCTCATTGCTGCGGCCCGGGCTCTACGCAGATCGTTATGCGGCAGATCCAGAATGTTCTGATCGTTGGTATAAGAATGGATGGTGGTCATCAATCCGTTGATAATGCCGAAACGATCGTGCAAGACCTTCGCTACCGGTGCCAGGCAATTTGTGGTACAGGATGCGTTGGACACGATCATATCTGTAGCTCTTAGATCGCGGTGGTTCACTCCCATCACGATAGTAGCATCCACATCATCCTTTGCAGGCACGGTAAGGATCACCTTCTGAGCACCGGCCTTGAGATGTTTTCCAGCCTTCTCTTTGGTTCTGAATATACCTGTGGCTTCCACCACATAATGCACATCCAGATCTTTCCAGGGAAGCGTTTCGGGATCCTTTTGGGCAAAGATCCTGATCTTTTTACCGCTCACTGTGATGCTTTCATCGTCGTGGCTCACTTCGCCGTCAAAGAGTTTGTGAACGCTATCGTACTTAAAGAGATAGGCTAGAGTCTTGGCGTCTGTTAGGTCGTTTATCGCCACTACTTCCACTTCGGGGTGGAACTTGATGAAGGCGCGCAGTACCAAACGTCCGATGCGGCCAAATCCATTTATCGCTACTCTTATCATAGTCATTCTCCTATAGCAGGATACTGTTGTGTGCGCTACCGGTAACCAGGCAGAAGCTCTTCACTGTTTCCTGCATTTTGTTTTCGCCTTTGATCAGCCACTTGCGCGGATCAAATATGCCTTTGTTTGGCACATAAGCCTTGGGATCCGTGTCCGGCGGGCAGACAATGGCATATTTCTCCTTTTCCCAATAAGCTTGGATCTCTTGTGCCATATCCATCTGATAGTGAGTGTCTTTATTGATCTTTACCACACCATTTTTGATGGCTTCACGCTGTTGCTCATCGGTCAGACCGCTGGCTCCGTGCAACACCAATCCGCGTTCCAAGCTGTTTTTGATCAGCAGATCATCGATCTCTTTCACCAAATCTAGACGTAGTACTATGTTCTCACCCTTGGATACGCCGTGATTTGTGCCCACACTGGCGGCAAAGAGATCCACATTGGTTTTCTGAACAAATTCCAGGGCTTCTTCGGGATGAGTGTAAAGCTCGGTCTCGGATACAACTTCGTCTTCCGCTCCCTTGATGTGCCCGATCTCGCCTTCTACCAGGATACCGTGTTTATGAGCCACTTCCACCACTTCTTTGGTGATGCGGATGTTTTCTGCGAGGTTCTCTTTGGATGCATCGATCATCACGGAGGTTACAAGATTATTCTCGATACAATATACTATGAAATCAAAGTAGTTTGGGGTGGCATGATCGATGTGCAAACCAATTCCGCTTTTGGGAAATTGCGCCGCAAAGGTCTTGATCATGGTGGAGATAAGCTGTGCTCCGATCTTTATATCCTGACTTTCACCAGCAGCGTATTTGCAGGCACCGCTGCTCATCTGCATCAATCCGTCACTTCCCACACTGTTGTAACCTTGGATGATAGCTCGGATTTGAGTATCGAAAACGACATTGGATGCGATTATCCCAAAACGTTGCTTCTTGGCCTTCTGGAATACTTCTTTCAATTGTGATCCGCTTAAAAACATGATATTTCCTCCTTACGGGATTGATCTTTATAAGGTCTATACATAATATTATTAAGATCACTACATAGTCAAGGGAAATCTTCGCCGAAGCAGATCAAAGCCTTCCCTGCGTGGAGATTATGGGCATAAGCTGCAGATGTCCCTCCCGATACGTGTTCTCCCACACATAATGTTCACTCTATGCACTTCAAAGATCATATGCGAAGAAAATCCCTTCATATACTATATGGCGGACAGCACTGGGACAAAAATGGAGAATGCTCGCTAAAGCTCGTATTAAATGAATAATGAATAATGGAGGTTGGGCTTCGGCCTGTTGGAGCTCGCTGCGCTCGCAGTTCACTAGTTCTTGGTTCGTTGTTCTTAGTTAATTAGTTCTGCAGTATTGCAGATGAACGGCGCTGCGGTGAGGGTTCGACACGTCCCATATCGTAGCATTCCGATGCTACGCCTCATTCTTTCGGAGCTACAGAAAGCTCTACCACACTTTGTAACTCGTGCCTCTGGCCCGTTTTCGTCATTGCGCCTCACCTGAGGTGTCAATATTCAGACACCAACGTCATCTCTGATGGTGTTTTTTAGTGGTGTTTCCCCTCTCCGAGGCTGTTGTAGTCTCAGGCTTCACATGTGTTCTTCATTCTTAGTTTGAGAGTTTGTGAAGATCGTGCTGCGGGTTTGTTTCCGGGGTACTGAAAGCTGAGCGCAGAGAAGTTTAGGACTTAGTCCAGTGTCGCCCATAAATGGCCCTACGCGTGTTCTAATACGACTCACATATTGTGCCAAGACATTTTTATCCTTGCCGCAAATTTCACACATCCTTTTCTTCTATACCAGATAGATCCGGTAAAACCCGAACAATGTTCTGGACACAGCCATCTATGCTATCTCTCTCTCTGATAGAATAAGTTAATAGACTTCAGACAATGCATAATGTCCACCCCTGCTTTTGAAGTCCATTTGACCGTATAACATATAGGTACACAAAAAGATATGTAAGGTCAAATAAACTCCAATAGCATTATGTAAGTTAAATGGAGTCACACAAGTCTGCTAATGACTAAAACCCTCACCCTAAATTTCAAATCGTCATCGCTTGATCAAATCTACCTATCTCGTAATCAATAAAGATGATATGATCTTGTCTTGAAAATGGCTGGACTTGGATATACCGATGGAAAGAACCCCTGATTTATTCTTCATGCGATTGTTTCTTAAACATGTACAGCGAATAGAACAGGGGATATAGCAAGAGCACCAGTGCCAACCAGGAGCTAATGATCTGCACTGTGGTACTCAAGGGCAAGAAGCCTTTTAGCACGAGCACCAGGCCACCCAGAAAGAAGGTACGTGAGCCAATCCGGTGAGTTTTATACCAGTTGTCTTCATCAGAGATGGTCCAGGGAGTGCGGATACCAACGAAGAAGTTCCGCGGCAATTTGGGCAGGAGATTTCCCAAAAACATCATCATGAAACCGATGATGATCAAAACCGGATTGAAGGGCAACATATCTGCACCCAAAGGATAACAGAGACCGTATAGATTTAGTAAAGCGAGAAATAACACCATCATAAACGAGATGTAGGGTAAGATACGGTCAAATCTTTCTGCCTGCCGCTTGTATTTGGGCGAGAAATAGGGCATCAGGTACAGTAACAAGAACATACCCACCACCATCAGTACAGCCAGAAATAAAGCTGAGCTTTTGCTGGTAAAATCGTCAACTACGCCTTCAATATTCCAGTGGATAGGGATCAGAGCATCCGCTGGAAGGGCTGTGGCGATTATTACTACTGCCGCCAGATATGCTGCAAGCAGGATGATGGTTCCGGTAAAGTGTTTCAAGCGCTTCATGATTCCTCACTTTCTTAAGTTTACTACCCATGCCAGAATGTCTTCGAAGATGCTGGTGTTTAGTCTGTAGTATATGTATTGCCCCTTTCTGGAGGCGTAGATCAGGCCGGTATTGCGCAGTATCTTGAGATGCTCGCTCAAACTGGCCTTAGTGAAATCGAAGTGTTCAGCTATTTGTCCTGCGCTGAGAGTTCCATGAGTCTTCAGCAGATTGAGGATTTTGCGGCGATTAGCGTCGGCAATAGCTTTGAACACGTTATCAGACATTGGGCATCCTTAGGTATTTAGTTAAAAACCTAAATATAGCAGCCGGTAAATCTGTCGAGAAAAACGTTCGTGAGTTGTGAGAATGCTACATTTCTCGGGATCCTGTACATCCCGTATACTTTAGAAACAAACACTAATACTCAGTTGAGCCTGAGTGCCGCCCCATTGATTGGTTTTTTCGCCTGTAGGGCCGGAAGGTGCATGGGCATCCCAATCAGTAAGCTTGCTCCACTTGATCGGCGCCAACTGTGTGATTTCCAGGGCGATGCTACCGTCGCTGAAGTGGTAATAAATAGTGGGTTTCAACTCCAGATGTGCGTCTAGATCGTCCGAGAAGTCAAAATGGAGATCTTCATAACTGAAGAGAAAGGGATACAGCACTACTCTGCGGTTCTTGATCAGGATGTCATCATCAAGAAAGTGGTGATTATAGGTCATTTTACAGGAAAATGTCAAACCCGGCTCATCCGTATCTCTACTCCTGTATTCGATGCCGGCAAAGGGAGAGACGGAATTGATGTGAAAGCGTTTGATGCGGGTTCGGTGCGCCAAAAAGGCGTCCCATGCGGAGAAAGGCCAGATGTCAAAGTAAGAATCGTCCCCTATAAAAGTATGATAACTGTTGCAGCCTCCGGAGTATTCCAGATGTGCCGTTTTATAGCTCATAGCCAGGCTGGGCGAGAGCATAAACAAGCGATCCAGTTTACCATATTTATCACCCTTATATTGCAAAGTGGCAGAACTATGCAACATGGATCCCCGCATCTGAATGCTCATCTTTTCACTCAGCTTTCTCTCGTATTTCACATTGGCATCGTAGATGTACAAGGCGTTGAAAAAGAGGGAATCGCGTTTCACGGGGAGATAATAAGGTCTTGCAACGATGCCGGGTAATTGATTTGCATCGTGCATCTTGATAGATTCACTTATCTAGATAAATTCAGTCTAACTAATATCTGTTAATTGTCAAGAAATAGATTTCATTATCATACTTTTTCTTGTACGGAGACTGTTCAATACCTCCCACTTCATTATGCTACTTTCCTTGTGTTCTTAGAGAAAAGCAGGTCGAGATGGTTCCAAGCGAGCTTTTCTTGACAAATTTGGGAGATATTTAGACTGGCGATCAGC
>JAQWBI010000043.1 GCA_028706475.1 Candidatus Cloacimonadota bacterium | reverse complement strand
CTGATCGCCAGTCTAAATATCTCCCATATTTGTCAAGAAAAGCTCGCTTGGAACCATCTCGACCTGCTTTTCTCTAAGAACACAAGGAAAGTAGCATAATGAAGTGGGAGGTATTGAACAGTCTCATCGAGGCTGACGGTTGAGCAGCAGCAGAAAGTTCTTGACGTAAAGGCAGTAGCTTAAACAATGAAATCTCCATATAGATGCGCTTAAATAAACGAAACGGAGTATAAAAATGAGCTACATTCCCACTATGTTGGACGCTGACCTGAAGGGCAAGGTTGTTCTTGTTCGGATGGATCACAATGTGGTTAAAAAGGGCAAAATCAAAGATCCGATGCGGATCGATGCCACCATTCCTACTTTACTTCATATCTTTAAAAACGGTGCAATGCCGATCTTGATGAGTCATGTAGGTCGTCCTTATGACAAACAGACTAAGAAGATCACGATTTCAGAACTGGAAAGCGTAGAGCCGATAGTGGATTACATTTGCAACAAGCTTCAGCTAAAGGCTGTGATTCCCGATATGCCTGCGGCGGATGCTTTTGGCATCAGCGATTGCAGCCCTCTGGGCGATGCTGTAGCCAAGCTGAAAAGTGGTGACTGTGATTTTGTGTATTTGCCCAATACACGCTGGTTCAAGGGTGAAGAAGCCAAGGATGATAGTGCGGATGTATTTGCCAAAGCGCTGGCAAGCTATGCGGATCTGTATATTAACGATGCTTTTGGCAGTTGGCAGGCGCATGCCAGCACATATCACATATGTAAATACTTGCCCTCCTATGCCGGGCTTCTGATGCAAAAAGAGATCGGGAATCTGCATAAGGTGTTCGAGCCCCGACGTCCGCTGGTTTCCATAGTGGCAGGAAGCAAGTTTGATACCAAGATTGGACCGCTATCTTCATTGATCCGCAATTCTGATCACCTGATCTTGGGAGGAGTGATCTACAACGCATATTTGGCAGCCAAATACGGGCTCAATATATCCGGATTAAGTGAAGAGGATGTGACCGCTGCGCGCAAGTTTATCGAAGACAGCGGCGATGATGCCGCCAAGATCGTCGAACTGCCCTATGTGGTTTTGTGTCAAAGCATTGAAGAGCGCAGTGAAGATAACTGGGATATATACAGAATAGACGATCTGAAAGGATGGGACCAGACGGAGCCCATCGGATACATTCTGGATGCAGCGCCTGAGTCCTTTGAAGAGGAATATCTGAGCAAGATATTCAAGGCAGCGGGTACGATATTTGTGAATGCGGTGATGGGTTATACAGCGCTTTTCCCGGAAGGCAGCATGGCCATGTATCGGCTGATCGATGCCAATCTTACGGCACAAAAGCTTTTTGGCGGTGGAGATACTATTCAGGATTTTGGCACATATCTGCCCGGTATCTTTGCCAAGGCTCAGAATAATCCTCTATACTACTTTTTCACCGGAGGCGGAGCGATTCTTTCGGCTATCGAGAGCGGGTCTGCTGAGGGCATGAAACCTGTGCAAGCATTAATAAAAGAATAATACGAGGAGTTCTGCTAGTGGATACTAAAGTGAACTTACACAAGGACTTTCCGCTACCTACCTGGGAAGAGTGGAAGAAAGTGGTGGTGGATTCTCTAAAGGGTGTGGATTACGATAAGGCATTGAAAACCCGCACTTACGAGGGCATCACTCTGGAACCAATATATCGGCGGGAAGACATCAAAGACATCAGCTTTATCAAGACCGAACCGGGTAAAGCCCCTTATGTGAGAGGGAATGATCCCCAGAAATTCATCGATGAAGGCTGGAAGATAGCTCAGGCTCAGACCAATCCTGATCTAAAAGCCCTGAACGCAAATCTGAAGGAAGAATTGATGCGCGGATTGGCTATGGTCAATCTGAAGCTCAAACACGTGGATTATCCCGCTGGTATCAAGCTCAAAAGCGTGAAAGACCTGCATATAGCCCTGGATGGCATCGATTTGAAGGCTGCTCCGCTCTTTATCCAGATGGATAGCGATGATGAGGATATCTTTGCGCTCTTGCTGGACTATCTGGAAAAGCAAAAGCTGAGCGCTAGAGATTTGGAAGGCTTCATTGGCTATGATGTAACGGGAGAATTTGCCCGAAAGGGTTACTTTGACATGAGCTTGGAAGAGGTGTGGCAAAAGATCATGGATGTGGTGATCCAAAGGGCAAACCGGGCTCCGAAGATGCGCGCGTTCATCATTGATGGATGTGTGTATGAGCATGCCGGAGCATCCTCTACTATGGAACTGGCCTTTGTTTTGAGCACTGCCATCGGTTACATCCAGGGTTTATTACAAACAGGGATGGATATCAATACCATCGCTCCGCTGTTTGCGGTAAAGCTGTCTCTGGGTTCCAATTTTTTTATGGAGATAGCCAAGATTCGCTCATTCCGGCTGCTCTGGGCAGAGATGATCAAGGCGTTTGGCGGTAATGAAGAATCACAGAAGATTTGGATTCATGGTAAAACTGCCGCATTCAATAAATCCACTTATGACCTCTATGTAAACATGCTGCGTACAACTACCGAGAGCTTTAGCGGAGTAATCGGCGGAGTGGACAGCCTGGAAACGGATCCCTTTGACGCAGTGGTGAAGGACGACAACGCTTTTTCTCGAAGGATAGCGCGCAATCAACAGCTTATCCTGGCAGAGGAATCGCACTTCACAAAAGTGGTGGATCCGGCAGGGGGATGCTATTACATAGAAAGCCTTACGGCACAATTGGCGGAAGCTGCCTGGAAAATTATGCAGGAGATCGAGAAAGATGGCGGGATGATCCGCTCTCTGCGCACTGGCAAGATTCACGACATGATCGCCAAGATCGCTCAAACCCGCATAGAAGCGGTTCATAAACGCCGTGATGTGTTTGTGGGCGTAAATATGTATGCCAATCCCACGGATGAAGCTTTGAGTGAAATCTCAATTCCCGAAGTGGACATCCAAAGCAAGCCGGTATGGCTGGAAAAGGGAGCTTTGCCACGCTTACGGGCTGTGCAACAGGTGGAAGAACTTCGGGCGCAAATATCCACAAAAGCGCCCAAAATAATGCTCCTGAACATCGGTTCGGTTGCAGAGTACAAAGCCCGGGCAGATTTCAGCAGCGGATTCTTCCAGATGGCAGGTTATGATGTATTGGGGGATATGGCATTCAATACAGTTCCGGAAGCGATCATAGCAGCGAAAGACAGCCATGCCGATGCCTTCTGCATCTGTTCTACGGATGCCAAGTACGAGGAGATCGTAGCGCCGCTCTGCAAAGAACTGAAACCCTCAATCCTGATTTTGGCAGGTTATCCCGCGGATAAGGTGGAAGAATATAAAGAACACGGTATAGACCTGTTTATCCATATTCGCGCCAATGCTTACGATACGCTGAAAGACCTGGCCCGCAAACTGGAGGTGATCTGATGAAACCTGATTTCACGAGCTTGAATCCAAACTTTAAAGAACTTGGAGCGAACAACGATTCCAGAATTGATCTAAAGAAAGACTGGCATACCAATGAACAGATTATCGTGAAGCCCTTGTATAGAGCGGAAGACCTCGACAAGGTGGAGCATCTGGATTATCTGAGCGGTTTAGCGCCCTATTTACGCGGACCATATCCAAGCATGTATGTGCAGCGTCCCTGGACTATCCGCCAATATGCAGGCTTTTCCACAGCGGAAGAATCCAATGCCTTCTACCGCCGCAATCTGGCGATGGGGCAAAAGGGTCTGTCGATAGCCTTTGATCTGGCTACACACCGTGGTTATGACTCCGATCATCCCCGAGTAATAGTAGATGTGGGCAAGGCAGGTGTGGCGGTGGACAGCATCCTGGATATGAAGATTCTCTTCGACAAGATTCCGCTGGATCAGATGAGCGTATCGATGACCATGAACGGAGCTGTGATTCCAATAATGGCCTTCTACATCGTAGCTGCGGAAGAACAGGGAGTGAAGCCGGAACAACTGAATGGCACCATCCAAAATGACATTCTGAAAGAGTATATGGTGCGAAATACCTACATCTATCCTCCGGAAGCCTCCATGCGCCTCATCGCGGATATCTTTAGCTATACTTCCCGCAAGATGCCCAAATTCAACAGCATCAGCATCTCCGGATATCATATGCACGAAGCCGGCGCTACCGCCGATCTGGAAATGGCATATACTTTGGCGGATGGCTTGGAGTATGCCCGCACCGGAATAGCTGCGGGGATTGATATCGACGTTTTTGCGCCGCGCCTATCCTTCTTCTGGGCAGAAGGCATGAATTACTTTATGGAGATTGCCAAACTGCGTAGTGCGCGGATGCTGTGGGCAAAGATCATCAAAGGATTCAATCCCAAGAATCCGAAGTCCATGGCTCTTAGAACCCACTCGCAAACTTCGGGCTGGAGCCTCACCGAACAGGATCCCTTCAACAATGTTGCCCGCACCTGTGTTGAAGCGCTGGCAGCTACAATGGGACACACCCAAAGCCTGCATACCAATTCGCTGGACGAAGCCATCGCATTGCCAACGGATTTCTCTGCTCGTATTGCACGCAATACCCAACTCTATCTGCAGCACGAGACCGGAATATGCAAGGTGATCGATCCCTGGGCAGGTTCCTACTATGTGGAATCCCTTACTCATGACCTGATGCATCGTGCCTGGGATCACATCATGGAAGTGGAAAGCCTGGGTGGAATGGCCAAAGCCATACATACTGGATTGCCCAAGATGCGCATCGAAGAAGCTTCAGCGCGCCGGCAGGCAAAGATCGACAGCAAGGCCGATACCATCGTGGGAGTAAATAAATACCGCTTGGATAAGGAAGATCCTATCGAGACATTGGAAGTGGACAATTCAGCAGTTCGCAGCGCGCAATTGGCACGTTTGAAATTGCTGCGCAAAAATCGTGATGAGACCAAGGTTCAGCAATGCCTGGCCGCCATCACCAAAGCCGCTGGAGATAAGAATCAGAACCTTTTGGAATTGGCAATCGATGCGGCTCGCGCTAGAGCCTCTTTGGGAGAAATTTCCGATGCCATGGAAAAGGTCTTTGGCCGCCATCAAGCTGAAATCAAACTGATCAGTAACGTATATAGCAGGGAGTACGCAAATATGGATGAAATCGAGAAAGTAAGAGCCCTCACCGATCAATTTGCCGAACAAGAAGGCCGCAGACCACGCATCCTGATAGCCAAGATGGGGCAGGATGGGCACGATCGCGGAGCGAAGGTTGTGGCAACAGCTTATGCTGATATGGGTTTCGACGTGGATATGGGACCGCTGTTCCAAACTCCGGAAGAGACCGCGCGTCAGGCAGTGGAAAACGATGTGCACATCATTGGTATGAGTTCATTGGCAGCAGGTCACAAGACGCTGCTACCGCAATTGATGGAAGAGCTGAAGAAACTGCAGCGGGAAGATATTATGGTGATAGTGGGTGGTGTGATACCTCAAGCGGATTATGACTATCTGTATCAACATGGTGCTGCAGCGATCTTTGGCCCGGGCACTCATCTGCCCACAGCCGCTACTAAGATGATGGAAAAACTGATGGAAAGCAATGGATAAACGCAAACCGGAATGGACTCCCAATGGAGCCGGAGAGGCTTTTGCCAGCTCCGTGGTGTTCAAAAGGGAGTCCACAGCTCAACCCGGAAAAGCACATGCGCGCAAAATCTGGGATCTGGATGCTTTGGAAGCCGGAGTCAAAGCCGACAATCGCACCATCCTTTCCCGCGCGATCACCCTGGTAGAGAGTAATTCTCCAAAGCATTTCGAGGTAGCGCAGGAGCTTCTGAAGAGGCTCCTGCCTGTTTCAGGAAAGTCCATTCGCATCGGCATCACCGGAGTACCCGGAGTGGGCAAAAGCAGCTTCATCGAGCGCTTTGGTATGTATCTGATCGAGCAGGGCAAGAAAGTGGCTGTACTGGCGATTGATCCTTCCTCCAGCCTCTCCAAAGGAAGCATATTAGGCGATAAAACCAGGATGGAAGAGCTCTCCCGCCATCCTTCCAGCTTTATTCGTCCTTCTCCTTCTTCGGGAATATTGGGCGGAGTAGCACGGAAAACTAGAGAGAGTATAGTGATCTGCGAAGCTGCAGGTTTTGATGTAATTCTCATCGAAACGGTGGGCGTGGGGCAGAGCGAGATCACTGTGCGGTCAATGGTAGATTTCTTCCTTCTGATGCAGATCACCGGAGCCGGAGACGAACTGCAGGGCATTAAAAAGGGAATCATGGAGCTTGCGGATCTGATCGTGGTAAACAAGGCTGATGGCGACAATCTGCCTCGGGCAAAAGTGGCAGAGCGGGAATTCAACAACGCTTTACACTACATCCGCAATGCTACCAAAGGCTGGCAAACCAAAGCCCAAATCTGCTCTGCCCGTACCGGAGCCGGCATTGATGCGATTTGGCGTACTATTACCGAATTCTGTGAAAAGACCGGAGATTCAGGGGTCTTTGAGCAACGGCGTCTTTCCCAAACTGCTGCATGGTTTGAAGACCTTATTTCGGAAGCTGTCTTAAGCCGCTTTTTCCAATCTCCCCAGATCAAAGTGAAGCTACCGGAACTGCGGGAACAGGTAGCCAAAGGGAAGATTCCAGTTGCTTATGCTGTGTCTATCTTGTTTGATGATTAAGAGTTATCAAACAGCGTAGATTATTTTCCACAGTAGAGTCAGTTTTACTCAAGATTATAGTTGCACCAAAGCTTCATCTATCCATATTGTCTTCTAGCGGGAGAGTACTCCCTTTTAGGTTTTTAATTGGGATTGGATAGAACGGTCTGCAAACCGGTCGAATTACATATCAATTATCCGTGATTACCAAAGAAAGGAACCAGAAGATGGATGTTCAGAAGCGAATCTTGGTGATGCTTATTCTATTTGGGCTGATGTTTTCATGCAAGACTCAGAAATCAGATAGCAGAGATGAACTGACATATCCTAAAGCTGCGTCCGATAGTACATCTCTATTTCCAATTCGGTTTCGTCCCAAATGGCAGACTCAAGCGCAGTTTGCCGGTGTATATATGGCAATACACAAGGGACTTTATGCTCAACATGGTTTGGATGTGCAGCTTCAGAGTGTTCTACTCACGGAACCAGCGGTTGATGCACTGTTACAAGGACACGGGGACATTGTTCACGTAGATCTGTTGAATGCTCTGGATCTGTGTAGGGAGCAAACCAAGATTGTAAACATCGCCCAGATCAATCAGAAAAACTCCGTTTACCTTGTGGGCAAAAAATCCAATGGGATCAATTCCCTTGAGGATTTCAGGGGTAAGCGTTTGGGATTATGGCGCAGCGGATCAAACATGGCCACACGCTTGTTTTTGGCGCAGAAGGGTATTCCCATGGAGATCATCAACATCGATTGGTCGATCAATCTTTTTGCTCAGAACGCCGTGGATGTGATCAACGCTATGGATTATAATGAGTTCCATCAGATTCTTCAAGCCGGTATCGATTCAGAATATCTCTTTATAGCAAAGCAGCAAGAGCTGGGGCTCACAGTTCCCGATGAAGGGTTCTATGTAAGACCGGAGTTCTACAAAGCTCACCCCAATGAATGTAGAGCCTTTGTGAAAGCGACGCTTGACGGTTGGCTCTACGCTTTCAGCCATGAACAAGAAACTCTGGATTTGGTGCTGAAGATGATGAAGGAAGACAACCTCCGGGCAAACCGGGCGCATCAACAGTGGATGTTGAACCATATGAAAGATGCGATAATGCCAAGCATCGCAGAGATGGGAATCTTGAAACGGAAGAATTACGAAGAAGCAATGGATTTGATGATCAAATACATGGGATTTCCCCGTCGCATTCCCTATGAGGAGTTTTATCCGGATGCTGAGTAAGAAAGAAGACAGAACATTAGCTTACCAACTGATATCCTTCGTATTTGCTTTCATGTTGATCATCTTTCTGGCGTCTATACTGGTTACCAGAGCCTTTTATAACCGGGTAATCATGGATAATCAACTGGATAACATGCGGCATTTAGCTCATGAACGTATCCACTTGATCGACAGTATTTTGTTCCGGGTAGAGAGTTTTGCCACAATGAGTCGCACAGCGATCCTGAATTATGGGCTTAGTGAAGAACAACACTTCGCATTCCTGAGTGAAACTCTTATGGAGAACCCTCAAGTACATTCCATCTGCCTGGCAGACCGCGTTTACGAGGGGAAAGAACCCCGGATTCTATATACCATGCGTCATCGCTTTTACTCCAGAGTGATACGGGGGACGGAATACCGCTACCAGGATTGGTTCCAGATTCCGCAAATGACGCAGAAGCCATATTGGACGGAGCCTTGGGTCGATACCGAAGGTAAAGGGGAGATGATCATCTCTTATTGCCTTCCCATCTTTGAAAAGGGTGTAAATACCGGTTTGATTCGCTTTGACATCGAACTGGGCTATCTGCAAGAAATCATCTCCGGATCCGGCTATTTCAAGATTGGTTCCAGCTTTTTAGTATCCACCACCGGTACTCTGGTAGCGCATTCAAATACTGAATTGATCATGAATCAAAGCCTCTTTAGCATTGCTGAGGAGTACCAATCTCCCGTACTTGCTGATCTTGGTAAAGCAATGGTATCCGGTAAACAGGGACATATCAAGATCAATGGCAAATCTCCTTTCGGAGGTACCTGGGTATATTATCAACCCCTTCAGAGCAATCACTGGTCTGTGGGAGTAGCGGTAGAGGAAGATGTCCTGATGCGTGAGGTGGATACAATTCTGATGATCCAGACGATTGCATCCATCCTGATCTTTCTGAGTGTAGCCATCATCATTTATGCTCGGACATTGAATGTGTCGCGTCCTTTGAAACGTTTGGCCATCGCTGCTGATAGGATTGGAGCGGGGGATTTTGATGCACAGATCCCAGTTTCAAACAATTCCTTTGAGATATCCACACTAGCTCAGTCTTTTGCGGCCATGCAGAGCTCTCTAAAGGACTACATCAGAAACTTGAGGATTACTACGGACGAGAAGAATCAAATCCGCGGTGATGTGATTTACGCCAGCGAGATTCAAAACAAACTGATCCCAACCAATACCACTCATCCTTTTGGTATCAAGGAATTGCGTGCTTATGGCATTCTGGAACCGGCTGGAGATATCGGTGGCGACTTGTACGACTATTTTATGATTGACGACGAGCACTTCTGTTTTGTGATTGCCGATGTGCTGGGCAAGGGCATAGTCGCTGCGATGGCAATGACGATGGTCTCCACTTTATTACCTTCGATAGCGCCTTATTATAAAACCAGCAATGAACTTCTGGGAAAACTAAATAACTTTCTGTGCCGAAACAACATCGAGACCAATTTCGTTACAGCACTATTAGGTATTATCGATCTGAAGACCGGGCGAATGCAGTATTCAAATTGCGGGCATCTACCCTTGTTTATCCGTAAAATGGACCGCAGTTACACTCGTTATCCCGACACTCATAGCACTGCTCTGGGCGTATTTGAGGATATGCCAATCGACTATGACGAGATTGATCTGATTATCGGGGATGAACTGATTCTCTTTACCGATGGCATCACCGAGGCCATGAATACCAAAGATGAATTCCTGGGTATATCCGGTTTCGAAGAAATCCTCCGCAAACTGCCTCCACCAAATCCTGAAACTACAGCAAAGGGTATTTTATCCGAAGTTCACAAATATGCCCGGGGCGCCACTCACAAGGACGACATCACGATACTGGTGATAGATTACAAACATCCCACGATATCATGATCATGTTGCCCGATGATTTGTATGCACTATCTCAGTAGGTAAATACTACTCCTGATAGCGGGAATATCCATTCATCATCTTTGGTTTTTAAGGTGATGTGCCGCTTATCGCAGCTAATGGGGGGATTCTTCTGTTGACCGGAGAAGATACTGACCGGTTCTACATGTTCCAGGGACTCAGGATAGCTTAGGGAGATTTCCACTCCCCGTGTGAGCTCCGAAATGAACACTGAAAGCTGGTGGGATGATTTGGGATACAGTGTGCTGGTATTGATCTCAAATTCCACTTCTTTCCCGCGTAATTGCTCCAGTGAAGGATGAGAACAGCGTATCTCCAAAGCTCCTGGACTGTGTTTTAGAGTACTGGAAAGGCTTATTCCATTTACCTTTACGGCATTTACCCGGAAGGTTTCGGTACTTAGACTCAGTGAAGAATCCAACAACCAGCGGTATTCTACGTCCTTCCGCATAAAATAACCACGCAAAAGCTCGTCTGAAGCAGCACAAGCTACTATGAAGTAATCACTTTCCAATACCTTATGGTAGCTTAGGCGCGTATCTGCCTTAAAATAAGCATCATTATCACTATCCGAGAGACGGATTTCATGGATGAAGGCACGGCGATAATGCACATCGCGATCTTTGTTGAAAAAGAAGGTTCGCAGAATCTCGCGATAAATCAACTCTCCTATCTCATCGCTTTCCAAGCGCTTTGCCAAGGCAGAACTGATGATCTGATTGAGTTTACTGTCGCCAAAGTCTGAGGCGATAAAATCCCTGCGTGCCATGGGAGCACTATGCAGAATGTGATCTTTGCTCTTATAAAACCTTCGTGCCCGGCGTCCTACCTGACATAGCAGTTCGTAGGCAGAGCCGCCGTAAAGCGCTGCCAGGTTCTCTGCCCGTAATTCGGAACGATCATTTCCCAAGAGCACTACTTCATCTCCACACCGGGCTTTGGGGGCAGCACTGAGATCGATGGTGATCATATCCATGGATATCCTGCCGATTACTGGGCAGATACAGCCTGCCACCAGTACTTTCCCCTGATTTGAAAGCAGAAAGTCGTATCCGTCTGCATAACCGATGGGGATGATGCCATAACAACCATCCTTGGTAGCGATCCACTCGCGCTGATAACCTACGCTTTCCCCGGCTTTGATCTCTTTTATCTGGCTGAGTGTGGATTTAAAAGTCATCACCGGAGATAGTCTTTCGTCCAGACCACCGATGCTGTCTATCCCAAAGCCGGATATACCGATACGCACCAGATTGCAGAAATCTGCCCGTTCCCTTAACAGCGCAGCACTGTTTGAAATGTGGATATAGCGAGGTTTTTGGGGTAATTGATCTACAATATCCCTAAACATATTTTCTTGTCTGCAGGTGAACTCAGGATCGTTTTCTGCAGAACTGAAGTGACTGAATATGCCCTCAATTTCCACAGCTGGTAGTGCATAGATTTTTTTTATAAATGCTGGTGCTTCTTCGATTCTGCAGCCACTGCGATGCATGCCGGTATCGACCTTGATGTGGATTTTCACAGTTTCTTCAGCTTTCAGGGCAGCTTGAGATAGCTTGCTGGCAAACTCCATATCACTTATTGCGGGTACCAAGTTATACTTTACAATCTCATCAATTTCATGCGCCAGACTGGGTGAGAGGATCATGATCGGGGCATCAATACCCTGAATTCTCAAGAGCTTCCCTTCTTCCAGATTTGCTACTCCCAGATACACGGCACCTTCTGCCATGGCTGCTTCAGAGATTTCTTTGGCACCGTGCCCGTAGGCATCTGCTTTCACTATCTGCAGGAAATCCTGATGCGACTTGATGTGGCTTTTCAGCAATTGCAGGTTCTTTCTAAAGGCTGCCAGGTCGATCTCGACCCAGCTACGTTCGGAGATATGTTGTTTCATCAGAAGTACTTGGCTGCCAGATCAGCCAGAGCCGAGCGCTCGCCTTTCTCCAGTGTCATGTGACCTACCATCGCCTCTCCCTTCAGTTTCTCCACTGCCACGGAGAGGCCGTTGCTTACAGCATCCAGATAAGGGATATCGATCTGATAGGGGTCGCCTGTAAGCACCACTTTGGTGTTTTTGCCGGCGCGGGTAATGATGGTCTTCATCTCGTGAGGGCTCAGGTTTTGCGCTTCATCGATGATGATAAACTGATCCGGTAAGCTGCGTCCACGGATGTAGGTAAGCGGTTCCAGCTCCAGAAATCCGTAATCCATATAGTCTTCTATGGTGGCTTTCTTCTTGTTTTTGGGAGAGTCTCCTTTCTCTTCGTGCAAGGAAAGCAGAATGTCCATGTTATCATAAATCGGTTGCATCCAGGGATTGAATTTCTCCGCTTTGTTACCGGGCAGATATCCCAAGTCTTTACCCAATGGAGAAATAGGACGGGATATAACCAGCCGGGTGTAGCGCTCTTCATCCACCACTTTGGCGAGCCCGGCTGCTATTGCCAGAAGAGTCTTTCCTGTGCCTGCTTTACCAGAGAGGCTCACCAGTTTGATGTCGTCATCCAACAGCAGATCCAGGGCCATCTCCTGCTCAAAATTCAGCGCTGTGATGCCAAAGACATCCTGGCCGGTGTAGTGACTAAGCTTGTACAGCTTATTGTGTTCTGCGTTAAATCGCAGGTTTTGAATATCCTCACTATGCCCCTCGGAAGTGATTCGTACAAATTGATTGGGATAGAGGTTCTCGAAGGGATTGTTTATATAAGCGCTGCTTTTTAGCTTGTCAACCAGGTCAGCGGATAGTTCTTCATGTGTCCAACCGGTATAGAATTCATCGAAATTGATCGTGTCATTCTCGAAGTTCTCGGCGTGAATGCCCACAGTATCTGCTTTGATACGGACATTCACATCTTTGGACACCAGGATCACCTGGGAATTTGGATACTTCTGCTTGAAATACAACGCTGTCCCAATGATCAGGTTATCGTTTCTATCCATAAAGAAAAGCTTAGCAGCGGTATCTGTAACTTCTCTGTTTACCGTTACTTGTATTACTCCGCCCTGATCCGTGGGTACTCCTTCCTGCAGTTTCCCCAGTTTCCTGAGGTCGTCCAAGTATCTACCAATTTGCCGTGCATTACGGCTTTTTTCATCCAAACCCTTCTTAAACTGGTCGATTTCTTCGATGACTACGATGGGAATAACCACGCGATTATCTTCAAAGGCAAACAACGCACGAGGATTATGGATCAATACATTGGTATCCAGCACAAATATCTTCTTTTCCATTTTGTCTCCGTTTTATATTCCATTTGTTTTTTCATAGATGTGGTCGATGAGCGCCATATGTTCGGGAAAATCTGTTACTAGCTTCTGTCGGTCTGCCAGATCAAAATCCGCATAACTGAAAGACGGCCACAGTGTACATCCACAAAGGCTATATGAATCATCTTCGGCTACTTCAGCGCAGAACCAAGTATTGCGGGGGATGATGATTTGAGGAAGTTGTTCAGCTTCCAGATTGATCCCCAAAATGCGGGTGATGAGCCCCTGATTCATATCCAGCATATATAGCTTCAGTGGGCTGCCATCATAGAAATGCCACATCTCGTCACAAGTAATACGATGCCAAGTACTTACTTCCTCAGATGGAAGCAGGTATATGATGGAAGAACCTACGCTGCGAACGTTATGGATCTTCTTTGAGGAGGCGTCCAGGGTCTCTGCCCGCATATCGGATTGCCAGTTTCTGCGATAATATCCACCTTCGGGATGGGGCAGCAGGTTTAGCAGTTGGATAATCTGGTGAAAGTTCCTCATGAAGTCTCCTTTGCATTCATAAAACAAGTAAAAGAGATACAGCGTTGGACGTCAATCTTTTTATTTGATTCCAGGTTGATCTGCAAAGGATCCAAGGATGGGAGGAACAAAGATGAGTAGTTGCATATGAAAACAAAAATGGTGCTGAAGGGGGGACTCGAACCCCCATGAGCGTATTGCTCACTAGTCCCTGAAACTAGCGTGTATACCAATTTCACCACTTCAGCACATGCTGTGTTGTCAATCTGTGAAAGCCCTGTTTTATGTCAAGACAAAATATCACTGAAACAGTAATCATGGTTTGGAGACTGTTCAATACCTCCCACTTCATTATGCTACTTTCCTTGTGTTCTTAGAGAAAAGCAGGTCGAGATGGTTCCAAGCGAGCTTTTCTTGACAGATTTGGGAGATATTTAGACTGGCGATCAGCGATTCATCATGAAGGATGAACCTTCCGTTATCGATCAGTTCTTTCAGCCAGAGGGAGTTGGCCAGATTAACGGCGGTTTCGTATGATTTGAGGCCATATCTACCTGACATGACCTTCTTAATCTTACGATTGAATCTTTCGGACACATTGGACGTAAGACTTTTAGAGAGGTTTGGCCAGTGTTTGATGACATTGCTGAAGACGTAGTCGGCAGCGGGTTTGGGAAGAATAGTTGTGAGTTGTGTCAGACCTTTCTTTCTCCCGCTGACCGTCTTTCTCCCAAACACCTTGACTACTTTCTTTTTCAACCATTTATCCTGAGCTTCCGTCAGAGAGCACTTATACAGGATTTATATTGACATGCCATAAATACTGATTATCTTGTCCCATATCATAACATACAAGGAGTGAGAAATGGGACGACAGAAGCACAGCATTGATGCTAGTACTTTGGCGGCTATTGAGCAA
>JAQWBI010000042.1 GCA_028706475.1 Candidatus Cloacimonadota bacterium | reverse complement strand
AGTTTTGACTTGACTGATTTGGGCTATTCTTAGATAATTCACTTTAACACCTCGTTGTTATTCATTGCCTAAAGCATAAAGCAACAATAATATACGAGGTGTTTTTGTTAAGAAGTATTTTAAGTTATTTTACTGCCTCTCAATCACTTGGGCTAATAGGAAAGATTAGTTGCCTGATAATCTACCAAACGGTTCAAAAGCTTTATTCCTCCTCTGGTTTATCGATACTTGAACCTGATATTATCGGGTGATCATCGAGTGAACACAGGATGATAACGGCTTGATATCAGCTTCAACACTGGATCGAACAAAGGGGAAGAGGAGATGATTCAACCCAAATAATACACTGGAGTAACAAGACACCTATGCTATCTATCTCTGATAAAATAAGGTTAGGGGTGGTTTGGAATCGGGCAAAGCATAGAATCCACTCCAGATATTAAATCCCATTTTACCATTTAACATATAGGTATACAATAAGATACATAAGTTCCAAATGAACTCCACATTATCCGAGTTCAAAAACTCTCGTCGGCCGCTGTGGCATACAAAAATTGCCACCTCATACTTGACATGACACTAGATCTTTACCTTTCCCACAATATCTTCTAGTGCTTTGTGTTCCGTAAGCAGAAACTCGCCCAAGCCCATAATAAGCTCTGGAGCCGCCAAGGGATTAACAAAGTTTGCAGTTCCCAAAGCAATAGCTGAGGCTCCCGCCCATATAAATTCCAAGGCATCACGCCAATCGTATATACCACCCATAGCCAATATGGGAATTCTAACAGATTGTGCTGCTTTATAGGTAAGAGCCAGTGCTACGGGTTTGATCCCATTTCCGGTGTAACCGCCAATCCCCTTCTTGATGCGCGAAAGACCGGTTCGATAGTCAATCGCCATCCCCCACAAGCTGTTTATCAAAGCCAGAGAACTGGCACCGGCAGACTCAGCAGCTTGGGCTATCTCAGCAATATCACTAACATTGGGGCTCAGTTTTACGCATAGCTCTTTTTGAGTGAGATGAGCCAAGTTTTGAACCAGATTAAATACAATGTCCGGATCTGTACCAAAAGCTAAACCTTCGTTTTCAACATTGGGACAAGACACATTGATCTCGTATCCCGCTATACCAGGGCATGCTTCCAATGCCTCCATCATCAAGCAGAAATCTGTGACGCTGGAGCCGGAAAAACTAACGATCAAAGGAATATTCAAGTTTTCTCGATACAGTGGAAGCTTCTCTGTGATGAAGAGTTCCAAACCTGGATTTTGCAGCCCGATAGAATTCAGAAGGCCAGCTTCCGTTTCATATAGCCTGGGTGGTGGATTCCCTTTCTTTGGCTCTTTGGTGATGGTTTTACTTACGAATGCGCCTAAACAGGCAGGATCAAAGAACTCTAGGCTTTCCAGATCAAAAGTACCAGAGGCTACCGTAACCGGAGTTTTCAGTTCCAACCTGCCCAATCTTGTTTTCAGCAGTTCTATGGCATTCGGATGCTGTGTGCACATTTTTTCTAGATCAGTTCCCATCTTACCTCCGCTGAATTGAATACAGGTCCTTCTTTACATACGCGACGATAACTCCAATCTTCACTACTGCCGATCGGAACGACACAACCGTGACATACACCGATACCACAGGCCATATATGCCTCCAGTGAACAATAATGTTCGATCCTTATCTCAGAGCTTGTTTCGGATGCAGCTTTCAGCAAACCTTGAGGCCCGCAGCTATACATGGTATCAATCTCATATTTGATGATGATTTCTTGCAGGTTGTCGCAGACTCTGCCTTTATGGCCTATGGAGCCATCTTCTGTCCAGATTTCATCGCAGGGAAACACATCTCCCTGAGAGGCTCCACCATGCATCCAATAGATCTGATTGTTGTTTATTAGCTGCTTTTGTAAATACCATAAAGGCGGATACCCTATTCCCCCGCTTAACAGCAGGATTCGTCTTCCGGAATACAGTGGAAATCCATTTCCACAGGGTCCGATCAGTTCAAGCGTGTCTCCGGCTCTCAAGCGTGAAAGGGCACTAGTACCGGGTCCCACCTTCTTGATCATGAAGCCAATACGTCCGCCTTGGTTGTCGTATATACTAACCGGCTTAAATAGCTTTGGCATGGCGTGAGCGGTCTGAGCACTTGCAAAGCTCGCCTGGGCCCTGATTTCGTAGAATTGCCCTGGTTTGCCTGCAGCACCCAAAGCTTCATCCCATATCCAGAGAATGAAGTAACCGTCAGATAACTCTTCGCGAAGCTGTATCGCTCGTTGTCGATATAGTGGTTTGTACATTTATATATCCTGATAGCTTATTTTCCCATTCATGAAGGTATACTTTACTCTGGTGGCAAGAGTTTTATCCAACCAGGGCGTATTTTTACTCTTGGACACGATATTTTCCCGAGTAAAAGTGGTGTAGTCTTTCAGATCGATGATACACAGATCCGCTGCTGCACCCTGTTTTAATACACCCCCTGGAAGACCTAGTACTCTGGCTGGGTGAATAGTAAGATTATCTACCAGAGTGGCAAGACTGATCTTTTTGGGGATAACCAAGTTCTCATACAAAACTGCAAATGCTGTTTCGAATCCGATGATACCAAATGGCGCGTGATCAAACTCACGTTCTTTCTCGAAATCGGCATGAGGAGCATGATCTGTTGCTATACAATCGATAAGCCCTTCTTTTAAAGCGGCAATGCATGCCAAGCGGTCATTTTCGCTTCTAAGGGGAGGCTTCATTTTAGTATTTGTATCAAATGTCCCGCATGCTTCCTCTGTGAGAACCAGGTGATGAGGAGTAACCTCACAAGTAACTCGGAGTCCACGCTCTTTCGCACTGCGCACCAATTCCAAAGATCTGGCAGTAGAGATATGGGCTATATGCAAACGGGCACCGGCGCTTTCAGCCAACATGATATCGCGGGCAACAATCACTTCTTCCGCTAAAGCTGGAATTCCAGAAAGCCCCATTTGAGTAGCAATCTTTCCGGAATGAATCTGTCCACTTCCAGCCAAAGCATAATCCTCCGGATGCACGATCACAGGGATGTCGAAATTTGCTGCATAACGCAGGCATGAAAGCATCAAACGAGCGTTCTGAACACATTTCCCGTCATCACTTACTCCTACAATACCTCCGGATTTCATCGTTGCCATTTCACTTATTTCTTCACCCTTGCTCTGTTTGGTAAGGGCTCCGACCACATACACTCTGGCGCTTCCGTGTTCCTTGGCTCTTAATTGTATGTATTCCACTGAGGCAATATTGTCTGTTATCGGCACTGTGTTTGGCATGGCACACACTGCTGTAAAACCACCTTTTGCCGCACTTTTTGTACCAGTAACGATGTCTTCCTTGTAGGTCTGTCCGGGATCCCTCAAATGAGCATGTAGGTCTATAAAACCAGGGAATACTGCTGCTCCAGCAGCATCGATAGTCTTGTCGGCCTTGTCCGAAATCTTTTCTGCGATTAACGCGATCTTTTTTCCATCTATCAATAGCTCTCTTTTCAAGAGCTTTCCATCTAAGTACACACGAGCATTTTTTATAAGCGTTTTCATCGTTATTTCTCCTTCTGCCTTAGGCTTTGCCACCCAAAATCAGGAACATCAGCGCCATTCTGACGGCAACACCGTTTGATACTTGTTCCACTATCACACTATGTTTGCTGTCTGCAATCTCGGGTAAGATTTCTACACCGCGATTCATTGGGCCTGGGTGCATAATCAAAGCGTTTGCCTTAGCGTACTTCAAGGTCTCTTTAGAGAGAACATAATGCTTGCTATATTCTTCCAAACTGGGAAAAAGGCCTTCGGTCATACGCTCCAATTGCATACGGAGACCCATTACAACATCAGCACCATAGAGGGCTCGCCCCAGATCATATTCCACTTTACAACCATATACACTTTCCAGATTTGCCGGCATCAGGGTTTTTGGCCCGCAGACTGTTACTCTTGCTCCCAGTTTACGCATTCCGATCAGGTTTGATCGAACAACCCGGCTATGGAGAATGTCTCCTACAATAGTAATGTTCAAACCCTTCAAGTCTCCGAGCTTTTCCCAGATGGAGAATATATCCAGCAGAGCTTGAGTGGGATGAGCATGCCGGCCATCCCCACCGTTAATCACTGGTTTTTGGGAGTATTTGTGCACAAGCTGAGGACTTCCAGGTGAACTGTGGCGGATACAGTAGAGATCTATTCCCATTGCATTAAGAGTATATACTGTATCTTGTAGGCTCTCTCCCTTTTGAAGAGAGGATACACTGGCCTGAAAACTCACAACATCGGCAGATAGACGATTGGCCGCAAGTTCAAAACTCATACGGGTTCGGGTGCTGTTTTCTACGAAGAGTGTGCAGATAGTTTTACCGCGCAGTGTCGGTATCTTTTTGTACTCACGGGTATTGATTTCTTTCATGCCCTTTGCTGCTTCGAGAATATACATAATCTCTTCACGTGAGTAATCGTCCAAGTCGTAAACGCTACGACCTACAAATTGAGGATTCATCTTTGCTCCTTTCAAGCTCACTGGCGTTGATTAAAGGTATAATTTGTGTCACTTTGGAGATCATGCTGTATTCGTCAAGTACAAAATAGCGTTTTCGATACGTGTTCCAATTATCTTGTTGTAGTGCATGAATATACAAATAGTCCTGTTATCTATGTTCGATATGATCGATAAAAAGGGCTTGACTTATTCTGCCATGCATTTTTTATTGAAAGAAAAGAATAGCACAGGAGATTCCTTATGAGAAAACTCATTATAGTCTTGCTGGCTCTGGCATTAGGTCTGGGCGCATGCAGCAGCGCCAGGCAAAAACTGAGCCCTCAGGCAAATGTGAATGCCAAAACCGCAGGTGTATATTACGCACAGCAGAATGTGGAAAAAGCAGAAGAATTCTACCGTAAAGTTCTACAGACACATCCCGATCATGCCCTATCCCTACGCCGCATTGCGGACATCAGCCTGCATAAAGGTGAAAACTTCCCCTTACAAGCTGTACAATACAATAAAGAAGCCTTTGAGAATTATAGTAAAGCTCTTGCCATATATGAAGGATACGAGAATCTCAGCAACGAAGAGAAACTGGACATCAGAGATATGACGCGCCGTCGTGATAGTGCCTGGACCAGGATTTACCGTGCTGGTGACGCAGCCATTACTGCTGGAAACACACAGGAAGCCATGGAAATTTTTGTACTCGCCCACGAGCTCAGACCGGATCGTTACGAACCGATGATCCGCCTAAAAGACATCTATCAAAAAGAGCTAAAGGATGATGCAAAAGCTGAAGAGATTCTCTTGAGTCTGATCCAGCAGGATCCAAACAACCAGGACTACATCCTGGAAACCGGTGCTTTCTACTTCAACATGAAGAACTGGACCGAAGCCACAAAGTACTTCGAGAAAGCCAGAGTAAATGCTCCAGCCAACACAGACAACCTCATGAATCTCTCCTATGCTTATTATGAGATGGAACAATACGCTAAAGCCCTTGAGACCATACAGGCTGCACTTGACCTGCAACCCGGCGACGTTGACATTATCCAAAATGCCAAGGATATCGCTTATCGCGCTGGCAACAAAGAGCTTACAGCTACATACTTGAAACAGCTCATCAACCTTAGATCAAATCAAGAAGACTATGCTCAACTTTGTATGCTACTCAATGATCTGGAGAAGTATCAAGATATGATTGATTATGCTCAAAAATGGTATCAATGGGACAACACCAGCGAGGATGCAGTTCAGTTCATCATTCTGGGTGCTGCTAAGACTCAGAATACCTCTCTACAGGAGACTTTTACCAGAATACTGCAGTCTTTGAAAGGATAACAAGCTAAAGCTTATGCAAGGGGTGACCCAGTCACCCCTTTTTTTGTGCCATGAAGAAACAAAAGCTCAGCTATATATATGCGGCATTTGCCATCCTCGCATGGAGTAGTGTGTCCACAGCTTTCAAACTGGGATTGAAGCACTTGAATCCGGTAGGATTATTATTGCTGTCCTCCATAGTTGCTACGTTGTTTCTAGCTTCATATAATGCTGTTACCAAACGGGATTGTTTCCGCAGTTTTAGCAAGAACATCATGCGTTCATTCCCAGCGGGATTATTGAACCCATATTTGTATTATATAGTTCTATTTACAGCATATTCACGTTTAAGGGCACAGGAAGCGCAATCTCTGAACTACACTTGGGCATTGGTACTTCCTCTTCTATCAGTTCTGCTGTTAGGAGAACGTTTCAGATGGAAGGATTTGTATACACTGCTAATCAGCTTTGTTGGTGTCTTGCTCATTTCCACCAAAGGAAAACTATTATCCCTGAGCTTCGATGATCCTTTGGGAACTGCTTTGGCTTTGGGTTCTTCGATAATATGGGCTTTGTATTGGATTATTAGCCTAAAAGACGCGCGAAGTAACTCCATTAAGCTATTCTACAATTTTCTGGCAGGTACTATGTTTGTCTTACTTCATGTGATAATTGGCAAGATAGGTGTCTTTAGATCTGATTTTATATTGTGTCCTGCCATATTGCTGTCTTTA
Organism: Candidatus Cloacimonadota bacterium; assembly: GCA_028706475.1. NCBI lineage: Bacteria > Pseudomonadati > Candidatus Cloacimonadota > Candidatus Cloacimonadota bacterium. The sequence continues at coordinate 9,544 of JAQWBI010000042.1, read as the reverse complement.
TGGGTAGGTATATTTGAAATGGGGCTTACCTTCATTCTATGGTTGAAAGCATTGCAATTAGCAGAGAACACAGCCCGTATCTCAAATTTGATCTTTCTAAGCCCCTTTCTCTCGATGTTCATAATATCCGGGGTATTGAAGGAGCAGATTCATATCGCCACAGTACTGGGATTGATACTCATTGTGGGCTCGAATCTATTACAGAAAAGTGGCTCTTAAACTTGTCCAGCAATCTTTTGCTTGCAGATTTCAACAGCTTTCCTGCTCCGCTCGATTTCTTGCTTGTTACCTAATTGCTCTTTTAGTGCCAGACTGCGTTCATAGAATGACAGCGCCGATGCATAATCATGCATTTCATAATATACATTTCCCAGGTTTCCCAGAGCTTGAATAATTTCCAGTTTGTCATTCATTTTGGTAGCCAAATCCAGCTTTTGATTCAGCCAATCTGATGCCTCATCCAATCTGTCCATATTCAGGCAAGTCCAGCCGAGATTGCCCAAGGCTATGGATTCATCCTTCAGAAACATACTTTCCCGGCTTAACTTCAAACTGTTTTCGAAAGCTGTATATGCCTTGTCCCCCTCTCCTTGTTCCAGGAAAATTAAACCCAGATTTGAGTGAGTTTTGGCTTCCCGTTGTATCTCCCCCATTTCGCGGGCAAGCTCCAGGCTCCGAAAGTGATAATCCAGAGCTTCAGGGTAGTTCTCATGATGTTGATACCATATTCCCAAGTTACTTTGTGCAACGCAGATCTGCAGTTTATCATCTATTTGAGTAGCAACTTCGTAGCCAGCCTGAAACTGTTTCAGAGCAGTATCAAAATCCCCGCTGTAGAAAGCAGCTATACCGTTAAATCGATATATTTCGCACATCAGAGAGCTTTGGGGAACTGCCAGTTTGGTAGCAGATTCTATATATTCCGTTGCATCCGCCCATTTCCCCGTCATCCAGAGGATATCGGCCATTCTCACCATTAATTCGCATTTCTCTTGATCATCTTCTGAATACTCCAGGAGCTGGCATCCCAGTTTCAGGGCTAGGGAATTGTCGTAAACTTTTGCTGCCTTATCAATTCCCTGCTTCAGATACGGAATAGCCTTTGGGAAAATCTCTGCTTTTACATAGTGATCTGCCAAAGTAAATACAAAGTCGTCCAGATTGCTGGAAAATACGTTCTCTATGGCTGTTGCGGTCAATTCATGCAGCATCTTTCTATTCTGATGCAATAGAGTTTGATATGCCACTTCTCTGGTGGTTATGTGTTTGAAGAAGTATGTGGAGAAGTCAAAGCCCAATAGCTTCATGATCAACGAGTGTTCTTCCAACTGCCCCAGAGTGCTCTCCACATTCACAGAATCACGGAGCATGGATTCAACCTCACGCAAAATCTCAACAAAGAATTCATTTCCAATTACTGCTGCTTTGTGCAGGATTAAACGCATGTTTGGGGGAAGGTTATCCAAACGTGAAAGAATAAGAGCATGAAGATTTCCGGGTACAGGATATTCGTCCATATCAGTTTTTGGCAGATTCCCGATGTAATTGCACCACTCTTCCAGATAAAAAGGATTCCCAGCAGAAAGATCGATCACCAGCTGCAGTGTTTCATCGCTAAGCTTTTTACTGCCAGCATAAGTTACTAAAAGCTGAGTTATCTTTTCCCGATCAAAAGCTTTTAACTCCATCTCCGAGAAGGACGGATGACCGGTAATCGACTTGAGAATAGAGTAATCCAGCCTATATAAAGCCAGAATCAGGATTGGGGGTTCATCTATATGAAACCTGTCCAAGATAAAATCAACAGCTTGTGCACTCGCATCATCAATCAAATGAATGTCATCCATGATAATGATGATCCTTTTACCTTGTGCCCTTGCTTGATTGATCATAGCAAGCATAAGAATCTCGATCGCCTGTAAAATATGATTCAAAAGGTCTTTTCCCTTTTGTTCTATGCGTGGATCTGGGATCCTAATCTCCATCAGCAGAGCTATTAATGGCAGACAGTCCAAAATATCTGCTGGATTCTCTGCATTTGTTGCCAAATCTTTTAATCCGGATGTAAGTAATTCTTTTTTTTGCAGAGCTGCGATGTTATGCTTGATCTGGAAATAGTTCTCGAACATACGGGTAAAAAGATTGAAAGGACTGGGGCTAATGGGCGAGCAATATCCCTTTAATATCAACGTATCCTGTTTTCTGGCGCAGAATTCATCCAACAATCTGCTTTTACCGATCCCTGCATCACCCTTCAATCCTACAATGCGTATGCCTTTTTGGGATTCCTGGAATGCAGTCTCCAATATCATCATCTCTTCTTCACGACCGATAAATTCTGTAGTGGTGGATTTGAAGCTTTCCGACTTTTGCCCTAGCACCAGCCAGCAATCTATGGCTTCATCCATCCCCTTTACCTCTACAGGGCCGTGACTTTCAAACTCGAATATATTTTCCACCATAAGCATAGTTCGCTTTGGCATCATGATTCGATTGACGGGAGCGTTGCTTTCCATCCTGCTGGCCAGGTTCACTTGAGGCCCATATACTGTGAAATCACCTTCCCGGGATTGACCTACTTTCCCCACGGATACCATGCCAGTATTTATACCGATGCGCAAGCCCAATTCCACGCTTTCGAAGCCTGCTTCTCTGTTCAAAAGCTTGTTGTAGAGTCTCAATTGCTCCTGCATCTTGATAGCGGCAAGTACACACCTTTGGGTGTCCTGTTCCGATGCTTTTTTGGCACCAAACAAAGCCATAATGCCGTCGCCCATATACTTATCCACAAAGCCACCATAGAAGGTAATACAACGGCTAAAAATCTTCATGATCTCGTCCATCTTACCGTGAATCACTTCCGGTTCAAATAGATTTGATATATTGGTGAAGCCTTTGATATCGGCAAATAGAACCGCTACTTCACGAAGCTCGCCTTCCTTTAAACTCTTTTTTTGCTCCTCTGCATCTTCGCTAAGGAAATCCGGACCAAAGAACAGGGTGTCTTCCATTATAAACTACCTATCACTTTCTCCACCAATGGCGGAATCAAATCCCCAGATTTACCCTGAAAGAACTCATCGATAAAATTGAAATTATCAGGTTTATCCAAATTAACGGCTATGGTATGCGCACCAAAGTACTTTGCTGTCATCACAAAGCCTGCAGCAGGAAACACAGTGCCGCTGGTTCCTACCACGATAAACACATCGCAATTCTTCAGTTTACCTTCGATCTCATACAGATAATAAGGGATTTCCCCAAACCAAACAATATCAGGTCTCAGAAATCCACTACACTTCGGACAAAGGGGCACATCCATATCCAGATCAATCTCATCCAACTGATATCTACTACGGCAAGATACGCAGAAACAACTCTTCAAGCTTCCGTGCATCTCGTAGATTCTCTTGTTACCGGCTTTAGTGTGTAATCCGTCTACATTTTGTGTAATCAGATGGAAGTTATCCCCCAAGGCATCTTCCATCCTTTTCAAGGCAAGATGAGCCGGATTTGGATCTACATTGATGCTGTCTCCATATCGTTCCTTATAGAATCCCCACACGAGCTTGGGATTCTTCTGAAATCCTTGGGGACTAGCCACATCTTCCACGCGATGATCTTCCCACAATCCCCCGGAATCTCTAAAAGTCCGGATGCCGGATTCAGCACTGATTCCGGCACCGGTTAGAACAAGGTATTTCTTCATTTCATTAGGATCATTTTCTTGGTCTGGGTTATACTCTCACACTTAAGTCTATAACTATAGATACCACTTGCCACAGGATGACCATTTTTATCGCGGCCATCCCAGGTAAACACATTTTCCCCGGCAGGTACTTCACTATTTACCAAATCTGTGACCAGTTGCCCCTTCAGGTTGTAAATACTCAAGCGGACTTTAGCAGATTTTGGTGTATAGAAACTGATATTGGTGTTGGGATTGAAGGGGTTGGGGTAGTTTTGCTTCAGGCTTATCTGAACAGGTGCAGCAATGGCTTCATCGGAATCACTGGTAGATTCCACTCTAACGTCGTCTATGTACCAACCTTCACCTGCCACGTATCCATCGCTGCCAAAGACAAATCTGAATTGAGCAACTCCGGTGATGTTACCCAGTTCAAAAATTGCTTCCTCCCAGCTAAAAGATCCGGAATAGACAGGAGTTCCAGAATCAAAAGGAGAAGCTGGATTGTTATAAATCGTTTTCGGATAGCCACCTACAGGCTCTATAGAACTCCAGCCACCACCATTGAGAGACATTTCCACCAAACCTCCATCCCAAGCTTGGCTGGGATAATCGTCATGATCCTCGGCATCCATCCAGTGCCAAAATTTCAATACACTCCCGGGGTTTACTGCCAGTTCCGGAGATATTAGTGCACCATATCCTGATGAAGTATAACTCGACAAATCCTGGTTTCCAAATTTCATAGACCAGGAACCATCTGGAGTGTTATTTCGTTGTGAACTGCGATGCCATTGATTTGTAAAGCCCTGTTGAAGCTGAACCGATTCCCAGTTTTGTTGATCTGCCTCAAAACCGTAGTTTATCAAACCAATGCTCACTTGGAACCTTCCATCAATTGCGTTGCCATTTTCAGCTGCAATAACATAGCTCAGAGATAGTGATGATCCGATTTCAGCAGTATCAGCCACATGTACATCAAACACCTGATTATACGATGTAGTCCCGCCTCCGGGCACCGGATCAAGAACCAGTTCAAAAACGTCTGTAGTCAATTGTGGGTCTTCCGTAAACACTAATATAAATGGTGTAAGAGCATTTCCGGTACCAGTGTTGTTTAGTGTAAAGCTGATAGATGCGGTATCTCCGGGCATTACATACAAATTGCTTCCGGTTACACTATAACTGCCAAGGCTAAGTACAGGGGCAGCAAGACGTAAGTTGTGAAATGATTCTGTTTCATAACCATCGAAGCTTGCATTGAATACCAGGGTAGCTTGAGAATTGTCCGCAAAAGAGCCCATCACACGGATCTGGAAAGCATCATCTACTATCAAGCTATCACCGGCACTAATGCTTTCGAATGCATATGTCCCCTGTAATATCTCAATATTTGATGAGGGGCTGTTGAGGGTAATCACGCCAGGATTTTGTTGATCTATCAAACCCATATTTTTGATCGTGGCTGAGATGCCCAATATATCTCCGGTATGGATCAGACCGTCTTCATCGGAATTGCTTACGTTCCAGCATACGATATAAGGCATATTGTTAGCAGTAACATATACAGTATAGTCATATGGATAAAAGTTTGGTGCTGTAATGTAGATCTGATAGTTACCTGGTACAAGGTTTTCTTCCAAAACTATGTTAAATACACCAAATTCACTGGATTCACCTTCATAAACAACTTCTTCGCCATGCTTTATTCTGATAAATGAGTTTGGGGCATTGGTCACAATTTGGTATGAATTCAAACCCACCATCCAGGAAACGGGCAAGTTTACACTCATTGTTTGGGGACTGTCGCTCCAAACGCGGGTAACTGGACAGCCAAACAGATTGGTTTCATAGGTAACCCAATACATTACCAAATTGTCGTATATGAATGGTATGTTATCGATCTTGGAATCCACCAGAGTATAGCCCAAATTGTGGATGTTTTCTCCGAAAATGGCATCTATGTATTCTCGATGGAAGTATTGACTCGCTCCATCTGTGGAACCTTGCATACCCCAGCCATAGCGAGAATGAGAGATCATACCTGCTGCTGCAGTAGCTATCGATGTGAACTTCTCACTGATACAATCCGCAGTATATTGACCAGCTGTGGTCTCTCGGTTGTCAAAGCTTCCGGCATAACAACCTTGAGTGAAGTAGATTGAGTAGTTCTCGGTCTGACCGTTATTTGTAATTTCAGTATCGGATACAAGGTTGTTTGAGAGCCTCATGTTGTAGGTAGTATTTGAATGCCCCAGATGATTAACCAAAGTTGCACCTTCTGACAAAAACGGTTTTATCTCAGTGCTACCCCATGCATCGGAATAGCCATAAGTTCTATCGTACAAGGTACTGATATCCCAGCTTGTTGGTACTCCTACTGTGGTGTAGCCATGTGAGCTGGATCCCCCAATCATCTCATCCATATAGTCTCCACCCCAGGTAGGACCGTCCCATAGCCATTCTCCCACAAATGCGGCGCTGGTTACCTGTTCTTCAACCGGGAGGATTTGGTACAATGTGATTTTATTAATTTGATTTGCAATCTCAATATCGTTGTTATAGCATATCCTGCCGATGGCCAATTCCGGAGCCAGGTCAGCTTCCATCACTTCACCCCAGTATTGGTCATTATCGGTATTCCAATTTCCGTCCAGACTAGAATAATACATATCTGCAGGGATATCGCTATCTCTTTCACTACCAGTACCCATATCTACGATAAACCCCCGATGTGGGATCAAATCCGTGTCTCCACCCAATAGTACAAAACGTAAGGGGTTACTTTCATACACACTGATGATATAATTCCTTATCTTTTCCTGCAAATCACTGCCAGCTTGTGAAGCAGCGATCTCGGATATTGGTTTCATATACACTGAAAGCCCCTGGTTTGTATATAAATTTTCCAGAGGTTCCCAATTGCTTACCTTGGCTTCATCCACTATCATCAAGTACTCAATACCAACAGTTCGGTCGGAACGATATGATGGCACTGCATAATGGTTATCCACGCACTGCATCAGACGTTGAGAGACGAAAGCATCTTTCTTCAGCAATCTGGTGGCTTCCCGAGCTCTGGTGCTGGGCTGATACTCAATCTCTACCACAGCACTTTTATAAAAAACAAGTTCATTTTGTTGAGGGTAGTACTCAAAAGGTGAAAAAGATCCAAATGCTATGGGATGACCATTCATAAATTCAGTTCCAAAGCCTCTCTCAGGATTTTGGGGATACACATCATCAGAGTTGTATATTTGGGGATTTGGTTTGTCTGTTTTCTCAATGATGGTATGAGAAAATGGATATTGTCTCTGCACTGGAGCTACGATATCTTTCAGAGAATAGATTACCGGACCATCTCTGCGAACTGTTATGGAAATAGCTTCATTGGCTTCTGGAAGCAAAAGACTGAAGCCAAAATACGGTAAATCGGGTTCTCCCGGTTTCCCAATATTCTTTGCTCCATCTAGTTTTACAATGGTGCCCAAGGCTCCTTCTTGTATAACTGGAGTATTCATTTGATAGTGTTGGGTAATTCCTGCTGCCATGAACACTGTCAGCATCGACATAGCAATTGTCAACAATAGAGATTTCATAATAATACTACCTTCTCAATTCATTTGTTTTTCTCTCTATTGAATAACAAGCAAGCAGTATTCCAAAGCTGCAATTATGTGTAATCGAGTAGGGTGATGCTGGATGATCAAGTCCAGCATCATCCCTCTCACAGAACCGTGTGTACGGGTCTCGTACACGGCTCCTGATAATCCTTGTAATTACTCAACGTAGCTAAATAAAACACCGATCTTGATACTTGTTAAATTAAATAACTTCATCTCTTTGAACCACTTGTTGGGAAGAGCAAAACTCATATGGAAACAGGCAGAGTTTCTCCATCTCGTCATAGATATCTTCGGACATTCGCCTTTGAAGCCATTCCTGCGTAATTGTTTGTGGAAGGCTTTCCAGCTCTTCCATTCCCGCATCTTCTTCATCCGCAATCGCCTCCGTATCCATTCCATGAGATCACTAAACAAGCTTGCGCAGTTTGCCACACGGAAGTATTGTCCCCACCCTCTCAGGCAGAATGGGAGTAAGTCTTTCTTTAGGGCTTTCCCACTTTTGGCAAGGTTACCCACTCTACCGACCAACTTCAGTTCGCTTGCGCTATGTTCCATATTCCCACTGCTTCTTACTTCAGACCCTGCCGTTGCCAAGAGCGCCCTTGATCTCATGTTGACTTCCCGCTGGTAAGGCGTCAGGACTTCTTTCAGTCCATCGGCGCAGAAAGCATTCTGGGCAAACAAAAGACCTCCTTTGGGGAGGTCCTCACACGATATTTATAATATTTTATTGGCCCAAAGTTGCTACCATCACTGCTTTGATAGTGTGCAGACGATTTTCAGCTTCGTCAAAGACCACTGAGTTTGGCCCTTCAAAAACATCATCGGTTACTTCCATTGCAGTAAGTCCAAACTTGGCATGGATTTCCTTGCCAACCCTAGTGTTCAGATCGTGGAAAGCAGGAAGACAGTGCATAAACAGAGTATTAGCATTGCCTGTTTTCTTCATCATATCTGCATTTACCTGATACGGTTTCAGTAGTTTAATGCGCTTTTCCCATACACTATCCGGTTCACCCATCGAAACCCAAACGTCTGTATAGATCACATCTGCACCTTTCACGGCTTTAGCGATATCATCTGTAATGGTAATCTTTGCTCCGCTTTCTTTTGCAGCTTCTTTACACTTGTTCAGTAGAGCTTTTTCGGGAAACAATGATTTCGGGCTTGCAATTCTGAAATCCATCCCTGTCTTCGATGCGCCTATCATCAGTGCATTGGCCACGTTATTCCGACCGTCCCCTGCGTAAACAAACACCATCTCGTTCAAAGCTTTGTTCAGATGCTCCATAGCTGTTAGAAAATCTGCAAGCACTTGGGTGGGATGATCTTGGTCGGTTAGACCGTTCCAAACCGGAACACCAGAGTACTTGGCCAATTCTTCCACGATCTCCTGACCGTATCCGCGATACTCGATTCCATCATACATTCTTCCCAACACACGGGCTGTGTCGGCAATGGATTCTTTCTTTCCCATTTGACTGCCGGTAGGACCCAAATAGGTAACATGAGCGCCTTGATCCAGGGCTGCGACTTCAAAGGCACATCTGGTTCGCGTGCTGTCTTTTTCAAAGATCAAAGCTATATTCTTTCCTTTCATGCGTTGCACTTCGGTTCCGGTGTATTTAGCTTTCTTCAGATCCATAGCTAGATCCAATAAGTATTTTACCTCTTTAGGACTGAAGTCCATAAGGGTAAGGAAGTGTCTGTTTCTTAGATTAAAAGCCATGATTAGCTCCTTTTCATTTTGATTTTTCTTATGAAATCCATTTTTAATAAGCCTGCAAATTGGGCAAGCCTTTTCCCTTTGTTTCCGCTTTTCTATCTAGTATCATGTCAAGCATGAGGTGGCAATCTACGACTTGCCATAACGACCGAAGGGAGCCTTTGGATCATTCTCCTCTTTCCCTTTGTTCTATGCAGTGTTGAAGCTGATATCAAGCCGTTATCATCCTGTGTTCACTCGATGATAACCCGATGATATCAGGTTCAAGTATCGATAAACCAGAGGATGAATAAAGCTTTTGAACCGTTTGGTAGATTATCTGCCATATTCGAGTTTAACGGTCCAGTAGACAAGCGACATTCGTACCTTGACGATTCACTAGTAGATCGTTCTATTAATTATGTTGCGTAATTAGGGTTATCGATTATCTTCTCACTATCAAAGAAAACATTGTGGGAGATATCAATGGGAAAGCCAAGTACACGAGCCAAGATAGTGATGACT
>JAQWBI010000041.1 GCA_028706475.1 Candidatus Cloacimonadota bacterium | reverse complement strand
ATGTCTATAATAGCAATTAAAGATATGATGTTAGCCATTGCAGATGTCCAGGTATTTCATTTTTCAGATTTGCCACATTCGCTTCAAAATCGGGTTCATGGTAATACAGATTTGCCGTTGTAATCACCTCAGGGGCTCATGCACAACAAAAATGACTACGTGTGTATAGCTTTACTGGGTCAGAATTTCGTGGCTTTTTGCAGCCTCTTTTAAAAAAATAGCATTGCGAACACACTTGATCAGGGCAGAAAAACATGACCATTCAGGCTACCTCAGACGCTCATATAGCCCCAAACTGCACTTTCCGAGAGATTTTTAGCCAGCGATTACAAGTTCCTGCAAACCTGCCTGTTTTTACCTCTATGTTTTCAGAAAACCTGACATAATACTATTTTAACAAACTGAAAGAAAAGACTTTACAAAAATGGTGACGTCTCATTTATTGGTCTCATCTTATATAAAAAAGGAGAACGTCACCATGTCGAACGACCAAAATACAACCCGCCGTTTTGTGCAAGCAAATTTATCAGAATTCAGCAAAAAAGCAAGTGAAGGATGCTCAAAACCAGTAAAGAAGTTCTTCAAAGATATGCTATTTGGTTTATGCGCAACAGGTTCCCCGTCCATTCATAATATCGCTAAATTGCTACAGGATAAAACCAGTACCAAGAAGACCAGTGAACGACTGTAATCATTTGGATAACAGTCGATACAAAGTACTTGACCACATAATCCATAATCAGGATATAATGCGTTGTTCAAGTAACCAGAAACTTTATTTATATCTATCGCCATAATCCATAGATTTTTCGACGATTGTTGTGGAATCTACCGTAAAATGTGGCAAAAAATACCACACTTAAGCAACCCTTGGCTAAATCTGCCTACTGAACCCAGGTAAGATGATCACAGTTCAATACCAATAATTAGCAATGGCACTGGAGGGCTACTTCGGCCTTGTCTCATGATATTGTAAACCTCCCCTTCATAATATGCAACCCCACTGGACATCTGGGATTGCAAGGACTTCATTGGCAATATCTCAATTCCTAAGTTGATAACACCTCCTGAATAAAATAGCATGTGCTTAACAAACAAATCAAAGGCAACGAAAGCATACTTGCCGAACTGCACTTCCACTGCCACCTTTTCTTTTACGAAGTCTGTTTGATTGTAGCTAAATATTGGGTTCTTTTCCCCTTTAGATTCGAGGAATTTCTTTTGTTGAGCCGCAGTCATATCCAAGCTCATCAGCATCAAGTCCCGATCAAGGGTTATGTAGTAGCTATACCTTGTCTCTGACCAATTCAAATCTGCGAAATGGCTTTTAAAATTAGCATTGAGGTCAGTCGGGCTATAAAGCATTTTACCCTGCATAGTCTTCTCTTTGCTGATTTTGGTTTTGCATGATTCAGCATCAATATTAGCTATTACATCTTTGATTTCTTGATATAGGCCCTTGTGATGTACGATTAAGTACTCTTCTCCGTTCATGTGGGAAAAAGTCTTGGCTATTCTCCTCTTCGCTCTCCAAAGATGCTTAGGTTTTCCCAATCTTTGGGTACTGAAGCTACTTTGTCATTAGCAGAAGGTACATGTATTGCCTGCCCAATGGGTCTCGTTTTTAAGCAGCCATTCTCAAGTGCTTTCACTCTTTCTGCAGTAATTCTGCAATAATCTTCTTCTTTCTCTATGCCAATAGCATTGCGCCGATTCTTCAATGCTGCTAATATGGTAGAGCCAACTCCGGCAAAGGGATCGAGTACCCAGTCATTTTCGTTTGTTAAGGCAAGAATGCATCTCTCTACCAGTTCAATGGGAAATTGGCAGGGGTGTATGGTTTTTTCAGGATGATTGGATTTTACGTTGGGGATATCCCATATCTCGCTGTCCCAATCTTCTTGTATTGTTGTCCAGATATCGCTGGGATTTTTCCCAAGGGGATTACCTGACAGCTGCCCTTTGTTTGGTCCTTTGAAATGTCTTTTCCCAGGATATTTTGCAGGAACTCGAACATCATCAAGATTGAAAGTATATTCATTGGATTTGGTGAAGCACAATATCGTTTCATAGCGTCCAGAGAATCGGTTGGAAGCATGTAATCCGTGCCCAAATCGCCATACTATTCTATTACGAAGTTGCAGACCGAGTTTTTTAAAAATTGGGTAGTAGAATACGTCCAGAGGGAAAACCTCCCCCTTGTCCACATAGTTGCCAACTTCCCAACAAATACTGCCCGTATTGGACAGAACCCTTACCAACTGCGATATTATCTCTTCTTGTGTGCTAAGATAGCTTTCTATGGAGGTTTTAACTTCGTATGATTTCCCAATATTGTAGGGTGGGGATGTAACAATCAGATCAATGGATTTGTGCTCCATTCCCGAAAGCACTTCAAGAGCATCTCCGTTTGCGATTGCGTAGCTCAGCTTTACTGGCTCGAAATCACAAGTGCTTTCGTAGGTTTGAAACCTCATCAATATCTCCCGAATACAATATTCTTAAACGGTAGGGAGAAGCCTGCCAACTAGACCACTCACCTAAGTTACTATATTGATGGCAGCCCTTTTTTGTCAACCACAATTTCTGTCTCATCCTTGCTCATCCTGATTTGTCAGCATAGAGGATTGTGCTTTCCTGGCTCTGGATCAATGATCACATCTGGAACAAGGAGATAGCATGAGCGAAGCGTTGATGGATAGAATCAAAGCACAGCTTGTCAGACATGAAGGTCTGCGGCTGAAACCTTACCGCTGCACTGCAGGCAAGCATGGCACTTCCCGGCAGTATGTTGGATAAGAGATGAAAGACCTGTTTCTTTCCATTTCGAGGCGATAAACAGCAGGATGCCGCTTCCACACTTTTGCATTCATCCTCTCTGTTTCAACTAGTGCTGAAGCTGATATTAAGCCGTTATCATCCTGTGTTCACCCGATGATAACACGATGATAACTACTTCGGCACTGCTTGATCCAGTGAGGGGGTAAATTGTATCGCTCCACTGGACTGGAAATTATGCAATTCTATCCATTATGGATAAAGGAAGTAGCCAGAGGAGATACTTTGGGGCTTTACAATTCAGCTCTCAGAAGAATTAGCTTGACTGGATACTAGCTTGTGCTGATTTGGATTAACTTATTCTGAATCAAGGGACATTACATGGAAAACGACAGTAAAATAGCGGTAACTAATTTTATACGCAACATCATAGATGAAGACCTGAGAAGCGGAAAGCATGATTATATCATCACTCGCTTCCCGCCCGAACCCAATGGCTATCTACACATCGGCCATGCCAAATCAATATGCCTGAATTTTGGACTAGCGCGAGATTACCAGGGCAGATGTCATCTCCGCTTTGACGATACCAATCCAGTAAAAGAAGATGTGGAATATGTTGACAGCATCTTGGAAGATGTCCGCTGGCTAGGTTGGGATTGGAACGATAAGCTGTTTTATGCCTCGGATTACTTTGATAAACTCTATGAATATGCCGAGATCCTGATCCAAGATGGCAAAGCCTTTGTGTGCGATCTGAGCATGGAAGAGCTACGCGAGTACCGGGGAACCCTTACCGTACCGGGGAGAAACAGCCCTTATCGGGATCGCAGCATCGATGAAAACATGGATCTGTTCCGACGTATGAAAGCAGGTGAGTTTCCCGAAGGAAGCAAGTCCTTACGCGCCAAGATCGACATGTCCAGTCCCAATCTGAATATGCGTGATCCTGTGATCTACCGCATCAAAAAAAATGATCATCATCGCACCGGCAATAGCTGGCAGATATATCCAATGTACGATTACACACATTGTGTTTCCGACGCTCTGGAAGGTATCACACACTCCATTTGCACATTGGAATTTGAAGATCACCGTCCGCTCTATGACTGGTTTTTGGATCAATTGCCGGTACCCTGTCATCCCCGTCAAATCGAATTTGCCCGCTTGAACCTCAGCTACACTGTGATGAGTAAGCGTCTGCTTTTGGAACTGGTAAAAAAGGGTTATGTGAACGGTTGGGATGATCCCCGCATGCCCACCATTGCCGGGATGCGCCGGCGCGGCTATACTCCGGAAGCTATACGTGATTTTGCCGATCGCATCGGAGTAGCAAAAAGCAATAGCATGGTGGATTTTGAGCTGCTGAATTTCTGTGTAAGAGAGGATCTGAACAAGAAAGCTCTGCGCCGCATGGCAGTGTTGGATCCCATCAAGCTCACGATCAGCAATTACCCTGAAGGCAAGGTTGAAGAACTGGAAGCCGAAAATAATCCTGAAAACGCCAGCGCTGGTAGCCGAATGATCAGCTTCTCCCGCAATCTCATGATTGAACGGGAAGACTTTATGGAAGAACCGGTGAAAGGCTGGTTCCGCCTTGCCCCCGGCAAAGAGGTGCGCCTGAAACACGCTTATTATATCACCTGTGATGAAGTAGTGAAGGATGCACAAGGCAAGGTGTTGGAATTGAAATGCTCGTATGATCCCGAAAGCCGCGGAGGCTGGAGTAAAGACGGGCGCAAAGTAAAAGGTACCATTCATTGGGTGTGTGCCGAGACCGCCGTGCCCATCGAAGCGAGATTGTATGAACACCTTTTCAGCATCCCGGATTTGGCGGAGATAGAGGAAGGAAAAAGCTACCTGGATTATCTAAATCCCGATAGTATGGTGCAAAACCGCAAAGCCTTGGCAGAATGCTCACTTGCGGAGGCTGAGCCCGGAGATAAATTCCAGTTTCTGCGCTTGGGCTATTTTTGTGCAGATAAAGACTACACAAAAGATCATCCTGTATTCAACCGCATTAGCACGCTACGCGACTCTTGGGCAAAGCAGCAAAATAAATCGAAATGATACCATAAAACAGGAGGAACAATGACTTACAAAGTAGTACTAATCAAGATCGATCGCCGTGCCACCGAAGCCACCAGAGTACAAGGTATTCTCACCGATTTCGGTTGCAACATCAAAGTACGCCTGGGCCTGCACGAAGTATCCAAAGAATTCTGTGCCAACGATGGCCTAATTGTGTTGGAAGTAGAAGGCGAAGCCGCTCTGCTAAAGCAAATGATAGATAAACTCAATGCTATCGAATATGTTAAAGCTCAGATGATCGAGATGTAGATCCAGAGCGTTATTCATTATTTAGCCGGTATCCTCTACCGGCTTTTTTTTGGGACTTGTTTTCATCAACACCAGCGATTCCTGTTGTCTGAAGTCCGAACCGGCTGGGAAATTGTCGTAATTGCATAGCTATCCAGCCGGTTTGTTACTCCATACTCTGATGACGGATTGTTACTCCATAATGCAGTTATCAGGATTATTAGTGGACTATTCGCGTCCCGGTTTTACCTTCAAAGGCATCAACAATCCTTTCAATAGAAGTAATCAATACTTCGCTGCCACCTCTTTTCAGAAAGTCGATAGCGGCAAGGATTTTGGGGCCCATGCTGCCGGCTGGGAATTGTTTATCGTCATAATATCTTTGTGCTTCTGCTACGGTCATGATATCCAGATCCTGCTGATTGGGCTTACCATAATTGATGGAGACCCGATCCACACCAGTGAGAATCACAAACAAATCTGCTTTGATGTTCAAGGCCAATAATGCGCTGGCAAAGTCTTTGTCGATAACTGCATCCACACCTTCCAGATCGCCGTTGTCTTCACGATACACTGGTATTCCACCACCGCCGACTGCGATTACGATCTCACCTTTGTGAACCAGTTCATTGACGGTTTCAGCAGGAATGATTTCGATGGGCATAGGAGAAGGCACCACTCTGCGATAACCCTTTCCGGAATCCTCTTTCAGGGTCCAGCCCAAACCTTTCTTCAGCTCTTCGGCTTGTTCAGCAGTGTAATAGGTGCTGCCTACAAACTTTGTGGGATTCTGCATGCTGGGATCGTTTTTGTCTACCACTACCTGAGAAACGATGGTAATCACCTGTTTATTTATGCCATGTTGACGCAGTTTGTTTTGCAGGCTTTGTTCGATCATATAGCCCATGGTGCCTTCGGTTGCGGCATTCAGCACACCCAGGGGCAGTGCAGCCAGGCCTTCTTTTTCTCCGGCTTCTTGCTGACGCAAGAGATTCCCCACTTGGGGTCCATTACCGTGAGTAATACTAAGCTGATAACCTCTGCTGATCAGTTCCACTATGCCCCCCAGGGAATCCCGGGTATTGGCAAATTGTTCTGTGATATTCCCTTTTTGGCCTGCTTTGATAATGGCATTTCCGCCCAAGGCGAGAACGGCTGTCTTTTTCATGTACATTTCCTTATTTTATCCTTGAAGCTAAAGCCGGGGATGAGTGTTGGGCTCACCCCCGGTTTTAATGGTTTTATATGGATTTACTTATTTCTTTTTGGGTGCAGCTTTTGTGGGAGCAGCTTTCTTAGCCGCTTTTTTGGTAGCAAAGCCTTCCAAGACTTGAGCAACAGTTGGTACACCAATCTCTTGCAGTTCATACTCAACCTGGCAAGCAGGCTTTTTGATCTTTACTATGCGACGCAGGTCGATCGGAGTGGCGATCACTACGGAATCACACTCAGTATCGTTGATGGTCTTTTCAAGGTCTTTGATCTGCTGAGCACTGTAACCCATGGCAGGTAACAGGATTCCGATGTCTGGATACTTCTCGAAGGTTTCTTTGATTTCACCAACAGCCCAGGGGCGAGGATCCACAAAATCGGCACAACCGTATTTCTCGGCAGCAACCATTCCAGCGCCAAAGGTCATCTCACCGTGAGTGAGAGTAGGACCATCTTCCACAACCAGCACGTTCTTGTTCAGAATCATTTCGGGATGATCCACAAAGAGCGGTGAAGCAGCTTCAATGATCTTGGCATTGGGATTGATGGCACGGACGTTTGCCCGTACTTCATTGATGTCGTCCATGTCGGCACTATCGATCTTGTTTATAACCACAACATCGGCCATGTAAACGTTGGTCTCGCCGGGATAATAGCTGATCTCGTCGCCGGCGCGATGAGGATCAACCACCACAATGCGGATCATTTCATCGGAGCTATAGAAAGGAATATCGTTGTTTCCGCCGTCCCAAATGATGACGTCGGCTTCTTTCTCTGCTTCGCGAACTATAGCTTCATAATCCACCCCAGAGTAGATCACGCTGCCCATTTGGATATGGGGTTCATATTCTTCCATTTCTTCGATGGTGCATTTGTGTTTTTTAAGGTCAGCAAGCTCGGCAAAACGCTGAACTTTCTGCTTCACCAAGTCACCATAAGGCATGGGATGGCGAATGGACACAACTTTCAGGCCACGAGCCTTCAGAGCGTTCACAACCGCACGGGTGGTTTGGGATTTGCCACAGCCAGTGCGAGCAGCGCACACAGTGATGAGGGGCTTGGTGGTTTTGATAGTGGTGTTTTCCGCACCCATCAGCATGAAGTCTGCACCGGTGGCATTCACCAAAGCGGCTTTGTGCATTACCACTTCATAAGGTAAATCGCTGTATGCAAGAACAACGAGGTCTACATTGTGCTTTTGGATTAGGTTTTTAAGCTCGCTTTCAGGTTTGATTTCGATTCCCTTGGGATACAGTTTTCCAGCTAAAGCGGCAGGATACTTTTTGTCATCTATGCCGGGGATTTGGGTGGCGGTGAACGCTACTACTTCATAATCCTTGTTGTCACGGAAATAGACGTTGAAGTTGTGGAAGTCGCGCCCAGCTGCGCCCATAATGATAACCTTACGTTTCATTGGTGTCTCCTTTATGATTACTTAGTTTTAAGTTCTTTGTAACAAGCTTTAAAACATGCCCTTACCGTCAAGAAAAATCTTGTTCTGCATAAAGGAACTTGTATGGAGATTCAATACCTCCCACTTCATTATGCTACTTTCCTTGTGTTCTTAGAGAAAAGCAGGTCGAGATGGTTCCATGTGAGCTTTTCTTGACAGATTTGGGAGATATTTAGACTGGCGATCAGCGATTCATCATGAAAGATGAACCTTCCGTTATCGATCAGTTCTTTCAGCCAGAGGGAGTTGGCCAGATTAACGGCGGTTTCGTATGATTTGAGGCCGTATCTACCTGACATGACACTAGTACAGTGATCAGGCATGATTCTCTCTCACAGTCAAAGCGGACTATTTCAGGCTTATCAGTTCGTAGATTTTCACCGCTTTATTCTTGCCTTTTACTTTCACCTCATCCAGATAACGTACTTCCACCAGGTCTTTCACATATTCCAGAGTAAACTCACTGATAATAATGTGCTTCGCAGTTTCATACTCTTTATTGATGCTTTCCAAGCGCGCACCCAAGTTTATGGTATCGCCGATGGCAGTGTAGTCGAAGATCTGTTCACTACCCAGATTTCCTACTACTGCAGAACCGGTATTCACTCCGATACCGATCTCGAAGCCTTGCTTACCTTCAGCATGCCATTTTTCCTGCAGTTCAGTCATTTTATCCCGCATCTGCAGGGCAACTTTACAGGCGTTTAGTGCATGATTGGGAAGGGGCACAGGGGTTCCAAACAGCGCCATGATCTCATCACCGACAAATTTGTCCAGTATCCCCTTGTTCTCCACGATCACATTCACCATTGCGGTAAGGTATTCTTTCAGGATATTCACGGTCTCTTCGGGACTATGACTTTCAGAGTAAGTAGTAAAGGAGCGGATATCCGAAAATAGCACTGATATCTCTTGTAGAGAACCTCCGTAGCTTAGCTTTTTGGGGTTCTTCAATAGCTCGCTCACCAATTCGGGTGCCATATATTGCTGAAATGCCTGGCGAATGAAGCGCTTCTCTTTCAAAGAATCCAGATAATGACATACTAAACTGGCGATATAGATAAAGAGCAGAGCAATCACTGGCTGTACGATGGGAATCAAATAGCTTTGTCCGGCAAAAAGATAATATGCTCCCAAGTATTGCAGGGCAATCAGCAACAACAGTAAGAGCGCCGAGAGCTGCGGCTTCAACTTGCGGAAAACGAACCATAGTAAGATCAGACCGACAAATTCAAACAGCAGATATAACCATAAGTCCAATCCATAGAGATAATCTGCGTTTTGCACCATCTCAATGAAATTGGCATGAATCTCCACTCCGGGAGTCCACTCTCCCCCAAATGGAGTGGGAAACTTGTCGTGCAATTCGTCTAGAGTAGCACCGATCAGGACGATTTTATCCTGCAATATCCCTGAATCCTTAATGGAGTAGAACTCGTCGAACTCTATACCCTGATAGCCAGGCATAGCCACAGTGCTATCATCAATCACGCTGGCATAAGACACTTGGGGAAATGTGGAAGCGGGGCCATAGTAGTTTATGATCGCTTTATTGTGCTGGTACATTGGGATACTATGATTTGCCACCTGCAGATGATTGTTCTCCACTCTCAGATGATCTGCCCAATCGCTTTGGTAGATACGACTATTGGCCAATGCAGCCACACCGATGCTATAATAAGGATGTTCATCCATTACTTCAAACAAGCTGTACTTACGAATTGCGTTATCCGAGTCCGAACTCATGTTTACGATACCCCAAGGAGTGTCATAAGACATTATGTCGCCGATTGGAGTAAACAATTGATCCGGATCATTGTGAGCTTTGCCGTGCAGCACCTTGCCAGCAAAGATGACGTTATCATAGGCTGCGGCTGTATTTGCCAAGAGCAAGTCGTATTCTGGATAACGGGAGTTTTCAGTGAATTCCACGTCGAAAATGATCAGCTTTGCCCCGGCTTGGTTCAGATTCTCTATGAGCTTGGCGTGATACTCTCTGGGAAAAGGCCATGTGGTGTTCAGAGCGCTGAAGCTTTCATCGTCGATTGCCACTATTACGATGTCTCCGCTGGGATCACGCGGTCCCCGAAATCGAAAGAGGCTGTCCTGAGCTTTGTATTCTAGGGAATCAAACACAGGAATCAAAAAGATAGCCTTGAGGATAATCAAGATGAGAATGGGAAATAGAACCGAGCGGTATCGTGACATGACAAGCTCCTTTTATAAAAGCTCGAAGCGTGGTTTTGAGGCCACGCTCCGATGTATTGATTATATGTGTACTAGAATCTCTGATTCAGGCACAGTCTGAAGGTTGTAGTATCGTAATCCTGATTGCTTACATCATCGTTTTTGTAGTTCATCATCCCAAGATCTGCAGTTACAGTCATATTGCGGAGAGGATAGCTTTCCACCCCGAAATTGATGTAGTTGTATGTCTGATCATCGTAATCGCCAGAAAGACCGGTATTACGGAATGACACATAGGGTCTGATGCGATCCTGCCATAAGGAATAATCAGCTTTCAAAAAGATGCTGTTGTTCTTGTACTTTTGAGAGAATAAGTCATCTTTGTTTGTGGACGTAGAATACGATATCTGGGTTCTTAGCGGAACCATGGAGAAACGGTTGCTCATAGTGAAGCCAATACCGGTATTGGCGTTGTCCGACGTGTAGGTATCGTTTATAGTACGTTTTATGTTGTTTGAACCCATGCGGTAACTGATATCCAGCTGAGTGGGAACGTAAGGGATCTGGACGATGTTGTAACCGATCCCAAAGCTCATATTTCTGGCATTACTGGTGATGGGGTCAAAGCTGCTGTCCACAATGTCGGAATTCTGTTCGTTCTCACCACTGTTATCGTTGAATGAAGCCTTCAGATAGGGCATATTCGGAATACGAATAATGGCTGAAGCAAAGATGTTTTGATAGGTATTGGTCTCGCTCTTGTGTTCCATCAAGTTATCCTCGGTGGTACTAAAGCCGCCTGAAATCGTAATCAGGCGACCAAAAGAGAACTGATCTGTGATGGATAGTATACGAGTATCTCTTTGATGACCGAAGGTGCCAATCGAATTGAAAGCACTGCCGGTTTCGTTGTATTGAAGATTCAGGAAGTTGTTCCAGAAGTACATCCGCACGTAAGCGTTCCAAGCCATATTAGCCATGCTGGGCATGAAGGGCTCCATATTGGTATTGATGATGAAGGTATCAGCAAAATCCTCAGGATCCAATTCTATACCGCCAATCTCGTTTTCCAAACCGTAATCTTCCATTTCAGCCACTGTAATAGCCCCGGGAAGGGTATTGGTGTTCAGCAGGCTTCCGGCAACCTCAAAACCAGCCACAAAATGCTGATCCGGCACGTTCAATTGCATATCGAAGCTGACTACGGCGTTATCTTGGGGTCTTACCGTGTAAACAGTATCGTTTTCAGCGTTTATGTAGCTGTAGTGGATTTCGTCCAAAGAGCTTATTATGTCACGGTGACGAGCTCCTGTGAAGCCCATACGGAAGTTCTGATTGCTGCCAAATTGCAATCTGGCACCGATTGCCTCTTGCTTGAAAGTGCTATTCTGAGTAGCGGTTTCGCTAGCATCGAATTCTGTCTTTCTCACGGATTCTCCATGAGCCCAAACAAGCTCCAGATTGCGGGTATAGAACTTGCCATAGAGACCTCGGATGTTCTTCCCGGACAGAGTAAATTGGGACAGAGAAGGAGAATAATCTCCGAAGAACACATCCAACATAGGAATCTGGACACCAAAGGTATAGCGGTTCACCGGCTGGGCGTTTTTTTCTTCCAGGCTGGATACCAGCAGATTGGCCTGCATATCCACAATTCCATAGTTTCCATACAGATCGGCCCATGTGCTGTAATCGTCTGCGGGATTCCCAAACACTTTGCCATTATCCGATACTCCGTAAGCGTTTGCGGCGAAATTTACAGAACCCCTGTATGTGAACGGTAGGGCAGGCTTTTTACTGCCGGGCAAAACCTGAGTTATCCAGGTGTCGGAATACACATCCGCACCCTTCACTTTAGCAGTAATCAATGCTTTTTTGATGCCATGCTGAGGCCGGTCTTCCCTATACACCAATATAGATTCACTGAATTGAGTTTGAGAGGTTACATCTCTGTCGCCAACGAACACGCGGATGCTTTGGGTATCCACATCCTCTGCCAAAGCCAGATAGCTTACTGCTAGTACATAACCATCGTCGGCAGATACCGAACTATCGTCAGATATCAGTACAAATCCATCCGTTAGCGAACCTTGGGGAGCATTTAGCTTCAGAGTATAAAGCGGAGTAATGCCATCATCTGCAGGGAGATATTCCGAAGCACCGCTGAGCAGTTTGATTTCAAAGCGATACTCCACATCGTTTGTAGACACTGCTGTTTTGGGGATAAATCCGCGCCAGTATGTGGAAGCAGGATCGTCCTGTCTCATGGGTTCTGCCTGCCAGACTGTACTGCCAACAAGCCGATATTGTACATCTATGCCGGATATTTCTTCTCTTCCCTGGGTAATCTCCAAAAGGAGTTCGACATCTCTATCCGGGACAAATGATTCCGGGCTTACATGCAATGCAGTCAATGCCAATAATGCGAAGCAAGGTATTACTAATGCTAATGCGAGTAGATATCTTTTCATATTGATCTCCTATCTTAGTACTCAATTTCGATCAGTTTGCGATTACCTGCTTCGTCCAATACTGGAACAATGATGGGTTCACGTTTCTCGTTACGAGAAGACTCCAATTCTGCTTTTTCGATCTCATTAAGGTCGTCGGTGCTACTGTCTCTCAGCTGCACTCCACCCTCCGGATTCACGACTCCAGTCTTGCCTTTGGATACCGTCTTAACTTCATCGGTAGATAACACGCGTAATTCAACTTCGCCATCTGTAACGGTAAAGGTGCTGAAGCCATCGTCATCCACCTTGGTCAGGAATTCTGTTCCTTTCACCGAGGCCACAGTGGTGGGAGTTTGCACGACGAATGCACCGCTACCCTTTTTTACTTGAGTAAGGATGCTGCCCTTGCTCACATTCACTTTCTTGTTTAGTTTACTTCCATCTTTACTGGCAGTTACGGTAACCACAGAGTTTGAGAAGAGTTTGATTGTAGAGGAAGCATCAATGTATTTGTATGCCGCGAAGCTCTCTGCTCCGGTTCGCAGTACATCCTTGTTTTGCAGCAATTCCCCATTGGCGAATTTGAGGTTTTTCAAAGCGCGTTCCAAGCTTACTTTGCCCTTGCTGGCGGAAAGAATGGCCACGCTATCTGCCAATAACGCCGAAGCAAGCAGCAAAATAACAGATATCAACAGGATTCTTTTCATGGTTTCCTCCTCAATCCTTTATTTTTACTTTAATGTCTTTTCCCAAGAGGCTGCTTAAGATGTCAACAGCATCTTGGCCCCGGTATGTCCTGCCTTCATAGATAACTTCTCCGGTAGGAGTATAGCCCAGATTCAGAATGTTTAGCAAAGCAGGATTCTGGAGCATATCCAGGATTGTTTGTACTTCTTCAGGAGTCGCGTCTCCACCTTTGTCTTCCACATAGCGGAATACATACCAGCTACTGGCATAAGGATTGCTTTGCGAGCCAGACCTGCCCAGCTTGGGGTTGTGTTCGTCATAACGGTCAGTAAATACTTGCCAAGCATAGTAATAATCAGTCTTTAGAGGCAGATACTCGGAAAATCCGCTGTTCACATCATCCACACGCAAGATCTCTGTGCCTGTACTGGATATGGTTGAAAGCTTTGGTTGCCCATTGGGAGGATATTGCCTCACGACCAATGTTTGTTTATTGAAGCTTGTAGTCACAGCGTTCCAGATAAAGTTTACCGGCAGATCACTGAGATCAGGAACCTTCAGGCCAATGAGTGCTCCGGGGCTGATCAGATTAATCGATCCTGCATTACGGATGGTGATGGTAAATGTTCTGGACGTCACATTAGCAGGAGCGTCTTCCGGCCATGCAGAGATTCTCAATTGTATCTCACCATCGGGGAAATAGCCGGATAGTACTGCTTCTTCCAAGATGGATAAGTCCTCGATCTCATCTATGATATTGATATTGATGGAGCCATCCGGTCTAAAGTACTGGTTGCTGGTATTTGTGATCAATTCGCGGTTTGTCATCTGGATAACCTGCCCGGGAGCAATTTTTTCTTCGCTGATAAACACAGCATCATCACCGCTGATAATCTCATTGTTGTTCCAGCTAATCTCGATCCGAAGCTTCACATACTGGTCTTGTTGATCGTTGGTAATAGTAAGCGTCGTGAGAACTGGCTGTGAACCGGGATTCACGGGATCGAAACTAAAAGTTCTCAGCTCATTTACTTGAATGCTCGAAGGATTGAATGCAAGTTCCACCGACCATAGATTCAAAGCCACAAACAACAGAGCGAAAATATAAAGTATGCGTTTCATGATACCTCCACGTGTCTTGCCACGGAGTTTTCTATTATTGTTACCAGCAGGTCGCTAAAAGCTATACCTGCTGCCTTTGCTGCCATCGGAGTAAGGCTGAGAGCCGTCATCCCCGGCAGGGTATTTACTTCCAGAAAGTACAGTTTATCGTTGTCCAGCCTAAAATCCACTCTGCCATATACTGAGCAGGACAGAGCATTAAAGGCACGTACAGCATATAGCTGAGCCAAATGCGCTATGGCTTCGTCGATGGGTGCAGGAGCCAGATACTCCGTTTTACCTTTGGTATATTTGTTTGTGTAATCATACCAGCCGGCTCGTGGTTTGATTTCCACAACCGGCAAGGCTTTACCGTTCAGAATGCTAACCGTAAGCTCGCGCCCGGGAATGTACTCCTCCAAAAGTACAGAAGAGCAGTATTTGAAGGCTTTATCCACCGCAGTTTTCAAGGCGGACAGATCTTCCACCATGCTAATCCCCACGCTGCTCCCGGCATCGTTGGGCTTTACTATGATGGGTAAACCCAAAGTCTCGGTAAACGCTTTGTAGTCTTCCGGATCATTGTAGTCCTCCAAAAGATTGCCCCGCATCAAAATGTGTTTGGGAACCGGTACTCCCTCCTGACTCACGATCAGCTTTGCGATGTATTTATCCATAGCAAGAGTGGAGCCCTTGGAAAGTGACCCTGTGAAAGGTATCCCAGCCAGTTGTAAGGCAGCCTGCAAATCTCCGTTTTCGCCGCAACCCCCATGTAGACCATTGAATACCATATAGGGATTTTCAGCTTCGATGGCCATCAGCAAGTCCGAAAAGCGGGGATAATCCGCAGGATCAATCTCACTTACGTTATAATTCAAAAGGAGCAAAGCTTTGGCAACCTCTGATCCGCTAATCAGGGATATTTCCCGTTCGGGAGAATTGCCTCCCTTGAGTACAAGAATCTTTTTCATGAACCTCTCTTACATTTTTATCTGGTAAAAAACACACAAATGCAGACCCAGTGCAGCCTTGAACCTGGCTACATCATGCAGGTTTGCACCACAATAATCAAAGAATCGGCTGCCCTCGGGCAGGTTTTGAATAATGCTTAGGCTGTCAAAAGCAGCGGTTCCCTTGCGTAAAGCTTCTTCCGAGGTAGCCTTAAACAAAGTATATACCACATCTGCACCATCGTAGAGCAATATATTTGCACTTACCGGCTTTTTCTCCCAGAGAACGTTGAATTGTTTCAACAATCCTGCATCATATAGTTGGATTAGAAAAACCCTCATAGCCTTGTAACTTAACCCAAAACTGTGGTTTTTCTTGATCTCCAGCTTCTTATGAAGGGCCAGGAAGACATCCGGATCAAAGGCCTCAACCAATTCCATACCGAGGTTTTTGGCAATACGGAAATTCCTGCGCTCATCAGGAAGAGCATTCAGGATTTCACCCTTCTGACACCGAAAAGTATATAAGGGTGTTGCTTTGAAACCATTCCAGGTAAAACCTCTTACATCATCGTTTTCCGGACTTAGCTTGAAGTTGATGCGTTTATAACGTTCTGCCAGGAAACGTGCGATATCAAAGCAAACCGTACTGGAATCAAGAAGCACTCTCGCCTTTCCTGCGCTGCTTTCATGAGCGAAAGATATACCCTGATAATAAGCACCAATAGGAGTAACAAGAGCCTTCATTCCCATCTTTCTTCGTTCATACAAAGGCAAAATGGCAAAAAGCTGTTCGCCTTTGAATACCTGCAACTGAAGTGCTGTAACATTGTGCAACCGGGCTATCGCCTCCATAAACCTGGGATTGTGCCAATAGCTGTATCCTCCAGCGATTTGCCTGGCTTCTCCGCTTTGCATGTCCACGATTTTCAGGACATAGCTCATGATCCAAGACGCTGCTTGATGGCGGTGATCAGTTCACTGAGATTGAATGGCTTTATTATGTAATCTGAAGCACCCTCCACCATCGCTTTGTAGGCGCTGTCGATTGTAGGATATCCGGTCATGATCAGGCAAAATAACTCCGAATCCTCAGCCAATAATCTCTCCATTAGTTCCAATCCACTCATTCCAGGCATTACCAAATCTATGATGGCAAGTTTGTAACGTCCAGGTTTGAACAGCTTTAAAGCGGCGGCGGCGTCTTCGGCCATATCAGCAGAGTATTGATGGTGTTTAAGACACTCTCCAATAACTTCTCTTAGCAAACGGTCGTCATCAACGAGCAGAATTCTAGATTCCATATTGGCCACCTCGCTTTCCATATAATCTTTATTGTGGCATTTTAGGCAAGTACATATAATAGTCAACAAAAAAAACTATGCCACAGGGCCTCACCCCAAATGAGACTGTTCAATACCTCCCACTTCATTATGCTACTTTCCTTGTGTTCTTAGAGAAAAGCAGGTCGAGATGGTTCCAAGCGAGCTTTTCTTGACAAATTTGGGAGATATTTAGACTGGCGATCAG
>JAQWBI010000040.1 GCA_028706475.1 Candidatus Cloacimonadota bacterium | reverse complement strand
ATCGAAGAGATGGATAAATCCATATCTGCTCTAAAAGGGTATCGCAAAGCTGGATAATGACATACGAACTATTTCTCGCTAGCGACACTCCATTTTCCAAGCACTTAGGTGTAGGAAAGATTAGTCAGTTAGTATATCTCTGCTCAATGGCTTTGGATAGTGTATCGGCACAGCTTCTATGGATCCGTATAGTTATTGTACACCAAAACCCATATCCCAATCTGCGAGAGGATAGTAAACGACAGAATTAGTCTAATGCACGAAATTGAGGCAGAATCCTCTTGACAAATCTTCGGTAATGGATATAGTCGATAGCGTCAGGTGAGATACGCATATTTTTACGCTATGACAAGGGAGAAGACTTTGCTATTACAGAAGTATTTTGAGACGCGCATGCAGATGATCGACGAGGGAATTCAAACAGCTCTGACTTTCGACAAACGCTACGCGGGGCAATTGAAGGAAGCGATGGTGAAGGCCGTAGTACCAGGCGGAAAGAGATGGCGCCCTCTGTTGATGATCGCAATCTACGAGATGCTAACTGGGCTCAAAAAGAACAACAAACAGTTGCCCGATGTAGTGAAAGCAGCTTGCGCTGTGGAGTTGATCCATAATGCTGCCTTGGTACATGATGATCTTCCCAGTGTGATGAACAAGAAAGAGCGTCGTGGCTTACCTGCTATTCATCAGGAGTATGGGAATGCTGTGGCGATCCTGGTAGCAGACGCCTTATATACTTTGGCGTTTGAATTGATGGGTGAGATCAAGGATGCCAAAAAGGCCAATCTGGCAATCAGAAATCTGGCCATCAACACCAAAAGTTATGGCCTCATCGGAGGTCAGGCGATCGATCTTGCCAGCAAGCGCAAGGTGATGAAAATCAATACATTGCGTTACATCGATATGAAGAAGGTGGGATCTCTCTTACAAGCTGGAGCGGAGATTGCCTGCATCTTGGCAGGAAGCGATGAGAACACCAAGAATATCATGAGCGGGTATGCCATCAATCTGGGCATTGCTTATCAGATGATTGATGACATCGAAAAAGACTATGCCCGTGGCAGTGATGGATTAGACTTTAACGATGATTTTGTGCCGGTATCAAAAGCCAGTTATACCGGATTATTAGGCTTTGACAAAGCTCGCAAGCAAGTAGAAAACTTGCTGGAAGATTGTTCCCGCAGCATTAAACCCTTGCCAAATAATGCCGTGCTGATGGAATTTATCCAGATGATCAGTGAGAAACTGCCCTGATACGGCCATGATTGATATTCATAGCCATATATTACCGAATATCGATGACGGCTCCAATGATCCAATCAGAAGTCTGGAGCATCTGAAAGGAATGGAAGAGGGCGGCATAACGAGGGTTTACCTTACTTCTCATTACTTTCGGGGTCATTATCAATACGAACGGGATGAATATGATGCAAAGCTGAACGCTTTGCGGGATTCTGCCCGCGAAGATGGATTAAGTCTGGATTTACAGAGCGGTTTTGAGGTGTTTATCCAACCGGGAATAGTACAGGACATCCAGAACAAATGTCTGTGCCTGGGGGAGAGTAGCTTTGTTCTCATCGAAAGTGAACTCAATGGGCTCCCAAGCGATTTTTACAGTAATGTGTATCCCCTGCTGAGAGCAGGGTACAAACCCATATTGGCCCATGCCGAGCGTTACGTAAGCATCATGAAGAAACCTACCAAAGCGCAGGATCTGATCGATAGAAATATCTACATCCAAACCAATGCCGGCTCCATATTGGGGCATTATGGGGAGAAGGTGAGGCAGACTGCATGGGTTCTGCTGGAAAATGGCTGGAGCCACTTTCTGGCATCAGACGACCATGTGAAAGGGGATTATGGCACGCTGATGGAAGCCTATCAAATGGTAGCCAGCCGCATCGACGAACACACGGCAGATCTGCTCTGCAAGGAATTCCCAGCCGCTATTGCGAATGGCGACAAGATACCCTACTCCTATGTTTATGTACAACGGCCAAAGGTCAAACGTCACAGGAGTTTAATGGAGAGGATGTTTGGCTAAAGTACTCATCACAGGAACTACAGGCTTCATCGGGAAAGCGGTGCTGGCGGGTATCTTACCGCTGGAGCACGAGATTACCGCTATAGTAAGGCCAAATACACAGGCAAGGCGCTTACAAGGGATTCGGGATAAAGTAAGCGTGAAAGAGCTGGATTTGGCGAATACGGCGGCTTTGCGAGACTACCTGGCGGAATCAGATTTTGAGACCATCATCCATATCGGAGCCCTCAGAGGAGGACGTAAGGCCAGTAAAGACGAATACTATCGCAGCAACGTAAGCAGCACAGAACAGATGGCGGACTATTGCCTGAAACACAATGCCAAACTGATCTTTTGCAGTTCTGTAGGTGTGTTTGGCGCCATTCCCAATGAATTGCCCGCAAACGCTCAGACCTCCCGCAATCCGGACAACTATTATCATTATACCAAGATTGAGGCGGAAAAGATCATCGGGAGAGATGTCCTTCACGGTCTTCATGCTGCCATAATACGCCCCAGTATCACTTATGGCAGCGGGGATCATGGCTTTCCCTATCAACTGGTGAAGATGGTGGATAAATACTATTTCCCACTCATAAACAAACGCATCTGGTTGCATCTGTGCCATATCGATGCCCTGGTGGAAGCCTTCAAATGGTGTCTGCAAAACGACTTCAAATCCGGTTTGGCATGGAATGTGGCTGATCGCGACCCCGTGCAGTTGCATGCTCTGGTGAATTTTATTTCCAGGCAGTTGCACGGTAAAAACTATCCCGGTATCCTTTGTGTAGACCGCTTTTTCTTTGCTTTGGGAGAGAAAGTATCCCGCAGTCTAAAGAATGAGCTCTTTATTAGCCGCTTCGAGTTAATCTCCAAAAGCTGGTTCTACGACGTTCAAGAATACTACAACGCGATGGAGGCGATGGGGATCAAACCTCATTATAGTATTCCTGATATTCAGATCACCATCGACGACTACCGGAGACACTAATGGCAATTCCCATTATCAATGGCTGGAGAAGCTACTATCCGGTTGCCAACGAAGGGCTTGGATCATCTTATGAGAGAATGGTTCTGAATAAACTGCTCCTAGAGCTATATAAAACAAATAAATATCATAATGCACTGGAGAGTCCCTGCTTCGGATTCACCGGAATCAGCGGAATCAATCTGGTAGCTCTGGCGCAGGCTGGTTGCACAGTATATCTGGAGGATCACGAACCCGAGAGGATAGAATTGATCAAAGCAAGCTGGCAAAAGCTCAATTTGGAGCTTCAGATCAGATGCAATCCGGGTTATCGCAAGTTGGACTATCCGGATCAAGCGCTGGATTTTGCGTTCAATTTTTCCGCGATGTGGTTTGTGGAAGATCTGGCAGACTTCATCAGTGAGCTGTGCCGCGTGGTGCGGGAGCATATCCTGATCTGTGTGCCCAATCGCAGCGGATTAGGCTACAAAGGGCAATTGAAGGGCTATAGTGCAAGCAAGTACCCTCAGCTAAGACTCGCTCACATCGATCCCCAAAGTATCATCTGGTATATGCAGAAGTATGGCTGGCGCTTACTGAAACAAGATTACATCGATTGCCCGCCCTGGCCGGATATCGGCATGCCAAAAGAAGAATACCTGCGCTCGTTTTGTGGCAAAAAGGTTCTGGTTGAGTCAAAGCCGATAGATCCGGATAAAGCACTATCGATCATGCCATATTATCTGGGACAGGATCCGTATTTTGCTACACGGATGATGCGGTTTCACACTTTTGAACAGTTTGCCCCAAACTGTTTTAAGCATTTTTGGGCGCATCACCGTTATATGTTGTTTGCAAAGTGAACTTACGCAACAAAGTCTTTCTGATGATAGGCTCTATTGTAGGGCTGGGATTGATAATCCTGTGGTTCAGCTATATTCCTATTGGAGAATTGGGAGGCTATTTCAGCCGCATCCGTCCTTCCTATGTGATCTTGGCATCAATATGCTATTTGGGGGCATATTTTGTGCGTTCCTATCGTTGGAATATCATTCTACGGCACAGCAAACGAATTCCGGTTAGAGACACCTGGCTGTATGCAATGGGCGGGAATCTGATAAATTACATTATCCCCATCCGGGCAGGGGAGTTGGTCAAGACCTGGTTCATCAAGAAAAACCACAATCTGGGGATGGCACAGAGCCTGCCCTCGGTATTTATCGACAAGACCTTCGATACTCTTGCCATTTTTAGCGTGATCTTGCTGATTCCCTTTTTAACCATAGAGTTAAATCCCGCACTAAACATACTGCTTGCACTGTTGTTTTTGGTTTTCATTGTCTCCGTTGGACTGCTTTTGCTGGCAGCATGGCGCAAGGACTTGGTGTTGAAAGTATTGGGAATCTTTGTGAAGTTAAGTCCACGCAGGTTGAAGGTGCGAGTGGAGTCGTTGTTGCGTCAGTTTGTGGATGGGCTTAATCTCTTTGAGCAAGCTCCGGTGAAGCTGGTTTGGGCGGTGATACTCACCGGGATTGGGATCTTTTTGGATGGATTGTATTTCTATCTGATCTTTGCCGCTTTTAGCATTGATTTCAGCTTCTTGACAGTGCTTTTCGGATATACCCTGATTAATATGAGTTACGCTTTACCCCAACCTCCAGCGCAATTGGGCAGCAATGAATGGATGATGATCATCATCTTTAGTTTGGGATTTAATTTGACAAAGTCCAGTGCTTCGGCAATCATGGCATTTGCACACATACTTACGGCACTAATAATGGGCATAATTGGTGGAATTGCCATTGCGTATTCGGGTTTTGATGTGCTAAGAATGATCTTCAAAGGAGAGAAAATAGATGGAAAACAGTATTCAGCGGATACAGGAATTGAGCCTTGCGGTGAAGGCCTTGAAAAGCGAAATCGGCAAGGTGATAGTAGGCCAGGAACAGGTGATTGACAATGTGCTTACAGCACTATTTGCCAATGGACACGTTCTCATCGAAGGTGTACCGGGCTTGGCCAAGACTCTGATGATCTCTTCTTTGGCGCAGAGCCTTGCGCTCAGCTTTTCCCGTATACAATTTACCCCGGATCTTATGCCTTCGGACATCACCGGGTCGGACATCCTGGTTTCAGATTCAGAAACCGGCAAGAGGGGCTTTGAATACTTGAAAGGGCCGGTATTTGCAAACATCATTTTGGCAGACGAAATAAACCGCACTCCTCCTAAAACCCAATCTGCATTGTTACAAGCCATGCAGGAAAACACTATCACCAGTGGTAATAAGACATGGAGCCTGGAAAGACCGTTTATCGTAATGGCTACCCAAAATCCAATTGAACAGGAAGGTACTTATCCTCTTCCAGAAGCTCAATTGGACCGTTTTATGTTCTATATAAACATCGATTATCCCTCGTATGAGGAGGAATGTAAGATAGTGGAAAATACAACCGGCGGAGCAATTCCGCAGATCAAGGCACATTTGGATGCTGGCAGGATCATCGCCTTGCAAGAGGCCATCCGTCAGCTTCCGGTGAGTGAACATGTGTTAAAATATGCCGTCGATCTCACCCGGCGCACTCGCCCCAACAGTCCCGATGCAGATCCCGAGATAAAGCGCTGGGTAAGTTGGGGAGCTGGGCCTCGTGCTTCGCAATACTTGATTCTGGGGGCGAAAGCCGTTGCAGCTCTGAACGGGAGATTGAGTCCATCTGAAGAGGATGTGCGGCAAGTGGCGCCGATTGTATTGAAACACAGAATTCTGGTATCCTTTGCAGCAGAAGCAGAGGGGATCAATTCCTCCGAGATCGTCTCTCGCCTGATCAGGGGGAGAGGTACAGCCTAAGGAGGCTAAATGAAACGCTCGATCTCACTATTACTACTGATATTTATCAGCATTAGTTGCTTTTCAGTCGACAACCGCTTTCTCTATCCTTTGGGAATAGTGAAGGATTCTGAAGCTTTCAATATAGATGTATCCGAAAGTCAGGTGCTTACGCGTAATCAAAGGCAACTGTGGATATACAGCAGCTTCAATGCCTGGCAACCGCGCCTGGAAACTTCATACAGCTCGTTGTTTCGCATAGAAGACGTGAACTTCCAAAATGGGAACTACATCTATGTATCCAGTCGTGAACCTACCAATATGCTGAGCGTGATAGACTCATTGAATCAATTTGGTAAGATATACTTTGTGAATACATTGATCGGAGATAAGATTACCAGGGAGGGTGCAACACTATATGTGGCAGATCGTTATAGAGGAATAGATATCATAAATGTCGGTAGTGGAGGTGGTAACGACCTACTGGCGAACTTTGCTGAAAAGTGGGGTGTGAGAGACTTTATAGCGGAGTATCCCTATATCTATGCTTTAAATGATTTCGGCTTGGTTACAGTGGATATCAGGGACCTCAAGTTCCCGTTGAGTATTGCTACAAATTACCAAATCCCGGATGCACGTTATATAGCAAAGAATGGAGAATACCTTTTTGTGGCCTCCGGGAAGGACCTGTTGGTACTCTCTATCAGAGATATAGCCAAACCGATCCAAATAGGGCAGATAGGCTTGTTCAACGATATTCAGTCTCTGGCCATCAAGGATAACCGGCTCTTTGTGGCATTAGGGCAGGGCGGAGTGAAGATCCTGGATATCTCGGTACCAAATCGCATCAAGGATTTGAACACCTTCTATCCACCGTTTCCTGTGTATGATATCGCACTGGAGAACGACTACATCTATATTGCGATGGGGAAAGAAGGCTGGATGGTGTATGAATATCGCTGATAACTACTCCAAATAACTCCATTTATCCTTTGTAGATATAAACTGATACCCAAAGCTGCAAGTTGTGACACAAGGGGAAAGTGGGAATAAGACTTTGATTTACTCACAAAGGATCACTCCGTATATATTGAATACCAGACACCTAACCTCAAGCACTACAACGATTTTGTTCGAGATAAGTGGGCTAATGCCTCCTTCCCCAGACATCTGTATAAAAAAGAGGCGGAGATAGTAGAAAACAGGTTAAAAAAAGAAGATAAACACGCCATTGATAGCAGCACTCATTTCGATGATGGCCAAAACTGGTTATTGACAGAATATTCCTGCTCTTAATACTGGTTTTATCCTAATATTATCCCATTTTATACTGATTCTAATGGGGTCTTCAGATGTGATTGCATCTGGAAAGGAGCTTGTTATGGAAGACCGGTGGTTGTCAGTCGAGGAGATTAGTGTCTATCTTGGTGTTACCAAAGATACGGTCTATAAATGGCTTAGCGAGAAGAATCTCCCTGCTCATAAAGTGGGCAGGCTTTGGAAGTTCAAGAAAGAGGACGTTGATGTGTGGGTTAAAAACCAAGCAAATTCGCAAACAAGATGATGGTAGCATTCTAAAAAAGGATAAGTAGCTTATGAGCAATTTCATCACCAATAAAGGCAGTGCCCAGCTGAAGACCAGACTTGTAACTCTAATCAAGGAAAGCCAGGAGTTGAAGTTTCTGGTAGGTTTCTTCTACTTCTCCGGGATCAGTGAACTGATTGAGAGCATGAAATCTAATCCTGAACTCACACTCAAGATTCTGGTTGGTCTGAATGTGGATGCGCAAAACTATGGTTTGGTCGAATATGCTGAAAAAGCTGGCAAGAAGAGGGTAGAACGCATTGAAGACTACCATGAATCTGTTCTCAAAGCCCTCAATAACGATTTATTCGACAACGAGATATTTTACGAGCAAGCTGGTTACATATTGGATCAAATCATTGATGGCAGAATTATTATTCGCAAGACATCCAGACCCAACCATGCCAAGCTGTACCTATTCAATCTCAAAGAACATCAGGTAGTTCGCACCAACCTCTTCATCACTGGCAGCAGCAATCTCAGCAAAGCAGGCCTAACCGACCGGGAAGAATTCAACGTTGAGATATCTGATTATGGCTTTGAAGAGGCAGAGAAATACTTTGATGAGCTTTGGAGTTCTGCCATCCCGATTACTGAGACTGAAATAGAGAAAACCAGGCTGATCGACAACATTCGGGAGAAGACACTACTGAAATCCATCCATCCCTTCGATGCGTATATGTTCGTAGTAAAAACATGGCTCGATAGTTTCTATAAACAAGAATCCGGGCGCTATATCTCAATCCTGCTTGAGAAGAAGGGCTATAAGCCGTTCAAATACCAGATCGATGCCGTTACACAAGCGCTTTCCATCATCGAAGATAATGGTGGAGTCATACTGGCAGACGTGGTGGGTTTGGGTAAGTCCATCATCGCTTCGTTGATTGCTCGTAAGCTGGAAAAACGGGGAATTGTAATCTGCCCTCCCGGATTGATTGGTGACGATAGTGCTAATTCCGGATGGAAAAAATATAAAGAAGACTTTGAGCTGTATGATTGGGAGGTCCGCTCCGGGGGCGATCTGGATGGGATAATTGAGTTTATTGGCAATACCGATGGGATCGAAGTGATCATTGTGGACGAGGCACATCGTTACCGCAATAGCGGCACAGAAACCTACGAAAAATTAAAAACCATCTGCCGTGGCAGGAGTGTGATTCTGCTCACGGCAACGCCATTTAACAACTCTCCAGCAGATATCCTCTCAATGCTCAGCCTGTTTATTGTCCCCAAGAAATCCAACATTACGCTTAGCAACAACCTGGTTGATCTCTTCAGATTCTATAACTCTTTGTTTAAAGACCTCGCCTATATTCGCAAGAACTGGCAGTCCAAAGACCCGACCAAAAAAGAGGAAGCCAGAAAGAAGTACCAAGCCCTGTTTGGAGAAAAAGAGATCAATATCACCAAGGTAATCGAAAGGGCTGCCATGCTCTCCAAGCAGATTAGAGAAGTGATCGAACCAGTCACGATCAGAAGAAACAGGCTTGATCTGATCAATGACCCCGATTACCGGGACGAGGTTAAGAAGCTCTCCAAGATCGATAATCCCCAGGAGTGGTATTATCGGCTTACTCCTGAGCAATCAGATTTTTATGACCATGTGATTGATCAATATTTTACCGATAATCCAGAAAGCACCGATCGGTTCAAGGGCCCCATTTACAAGCCTTATCGCTATGAAGGCTATGATACCAGTGAGGATAAACTCAGCCGGCAAGAACAGATCGACCGTTTGAACCAGGATAACTTGTATGATATCCTGCGCAGGCAGATGGTCAAACGCTTTGAGAGCTCATTTGGAGCTTTCCGGCAGAGCATTGTCAATATTCGGGATTCTTATGAAAAAATTAAAGAGTTCATCAAGAACTCAAACGGCAGATATGTGCTGAATCGCAAGCTGATCAATAAAGTGGATAGTGATGATCCCGACCAAATCGATGAGTTGCTGCGCCAGTTCGCGGAGGAAAATAAAGACAAGGACAGCAAGAAAAACCGGATTTACGAGGTGAACAAGTTTGCCTTCAGAGAGCAGTTCTATGCCGATATTGAATCCGACATCTGTCTCTTTAACAAGATGATTGCCGAGATCGACGCCCTGGCTCTGGTGGAGAATGATCCCAAACGGTATGCCCTGCTGCAGAATGTGGAGACAGCCCTGCAAAACACACCCAACAAGGGCGAACCTGCCCCAAAACTCGTGATCTTCTCGGAGTATGCCGATACGGTCAAATACCTTGAGCCTGCCTTGAAAGAGCATTTCCCAGATCGGGTTCTGGTTATCACCGGAAGCATTGGCAAACAGCACCTGGAGGAGATCAATACTAATTTCGATGCAGCCTATCCCAAGGCCAAACAGAGGGATAGCTACGATGTGCTGTTAGCTACCGACAAGCTTTCTGAAGGCTTCAACCTCAACCGGGCTGCTATGGTTATCAATTATGACATCCCCTGGAATCCGGTGCGGGTGATCCAAAGGGTTGGGCGTATCAACCGTATCAGCAAAAAGGTCTTTAGTACCCTTCATATCACCAACTTCTTCCCCACTGAGCAAGGTGCAGATATTGTGAAAAGCCGGGAGATCGCCTCTCACAAGATGTTTATGATCCACCAAACCTTGGGTGAAGATGCTCGTATCTTCGATGCGGAAGAAGAGCCAAGCCCTGCCAAGCTCTTTGCCAAAGTGCAGACCAATCCCTATGATCTTCAGCAGGAAAGCCTCTACACCAGACTTAAGAAATTGATGCGGCAATGGGAGGAAAATTATCCTGAAAGAGTTGAAGCATTGGACGAGATGCCGATCCGCATTAAAACTGCCAAAGCTTACAGCTCTGACTCACAGGTGATGTTCATCCGCAAGGGTAAACTCTTTAGTGTAAGCCAGGATTTTACGGATGAAAACAAGCAACTCATACCCCTACCCATCGAGGAAGCACTACTTAGGATAGAATGCAGTCCGGATACTCAGCAATTGCCTCTCAGTAAGAGTTTTTGGGAGGATTATGCCATGCTCAAAGACGAAGCGGAAAAGTTCAGTTTTAAACAATCACAGCAGAGTAACTCGGTGAAGGCTTTCAACTTCCTGTCCTACCTTCTTGAGCAGGATGCAAATGAACTTGTGCCCTGGCGCGGCTTTCTGATCATGCTGAGAGATGATATCGAAAACTATGGTACTCTACCGGAATATACCCTGAAGAGCATTTGTGATTGGGAGAATGGCGGTAAACCGGATTATCACCTTATTGCCGCAGAATTGGAGAAATTAAGCAATACCCTTGGTAAGAACTACCTGAAAAAGGTAAAAGACAGCCTCAAAGCCTACGAACAGCAGGTGATCGTGGCAATAGAGAATCGGATATGGAACTAAATGCTAATATCGTAACCCCAGCCAATTTCTCCGTTGAAAAGTGGATTTCATACTTCGACACCTTTTCCGATGTGTTCATTGAGAAGCATGCCAAGGCATCAAAGTACATTAATGACGATTTCCCAGCAGTTTCCACTCTTGGTGAACTAGAGTTTGATGATGGCACAGTCTGCGATATCTTTATGCTCCAAGTTAAGCGCTCACTAACCGAGCGTGCTTCCAGAAGAAGGCAATTCGACAAAGCAACAGATATCATCAAACAGGAAAACGCTCAGGCTGGCCTCTTTATATTTTACGATGAGGCCCACTGCTTCCGCTTAAGCTTGGTTTATCCGGTCTATAAAGGCACCAAACGAGCCTTTAGCAATTATCGAAGGCATTCATTCTATGTCAGTGGGGATTTGCCAAACAAGACCTACATACTGCAGTTAAACAAGCATAAACTGAACAGCATGGGCGACCTGAAGGATGTCTTTTCTGTGGATAAGGTGTCGGCTCTGTTCTATGAAGAGTTTGAAAAGGAGTACGCCCAACTTCAGACTGGTATCAAACACCAGTTTGATAAGGATGTAAGTGATGATCTGAAAGGCAATTTTGCCTTACTCTTCGTGATCAGAATCATCTTTTTAGGCTTTGTCCAAAAGAAGGGCTGGCTGGGTGAAAATGCGAATTTTATCCGTGATTATCTTGGCACTTACAACCCCTCGATACATCAACAAGGCATCTATCAGGATCTGCTATGTCCGCTCTTTTTTACTGCCCTAAACTCAGCCCCTTCCAGTAAGAACAAATACGGCTTTCCCTATATTCCGGAGCCGTTCAAAACTCATCTTGTCACAGCCCCATACCTCAATGGGGGGCTTTTTCGCCCTCATGAGGATTACGATACAGAAGCTCTTTTCATCACTAACGAAGCTATAATTAACTTTGTAAGCTTCCTGTTTAGCTTCAATTTCACCCTGGAAGAAAACACTCTTTATGATGAGGAATTGGAGCTCAATCCAGAATTTCTGGGCATTATCTTCGAAAAGCTGATCAATAAAGCGCATGGCGCGATCTATACACCTCGGCTTGAAGTGGACTTCATGTGCCGCCTCTCTCTGGTCAAATACCTACAGCAAAACTGCCTGGCTTCCATCAGCCTGGAAAATCTGTATAAGCTATTCTTCCCCGAATATGGGGCTGAAAACGAACAAACAGCCGGTGACTTTACAGAGGAAGAGGCTCATGACTTGCTGGAGAAGCTGGAAACGGTAACGGTTTGCGATCCTGCCATTGGTTCCGGGGCCTTTGCCGTAGGAATGCTAAATGTGATTGATGAGATCGAGTGTTCTATCTATAAGCACTTCTTGCCGGATAAGCCCGTCAGCAGCCCCTATGAGCGCAAGAAACGCATTATCTTTCAATCCCTCTATGGTGTAGAAGTCAAGCAATGGGCGGTTTGGATCACCCAACTAAGGTTATGGATCACCCTGCTCATTGAAGCTGATGATAGTTTCAAACACAGTGAAGAGCCCCTATTGCCCTCCTTTGATTTCAAGATCAGGCAAGGCGATTCATTGATCCAAATGCTGGGCAGCAGTCTCTTCCCAGTATCCGGAGAAGGTATTATAGCGGCAGATATCAAACGCAAGATAAGCGATCTTGTGAAACTCAAAACTGAGTACTTCTATAACAAATGTCCCCAGCAATTGCATGAGATCGAACTGAAACACAAAGCCCTTTACACAAGTATCCTGGATAAGAGAAAGAAGGATATGATTCAGAAACTATCCAAGATGCGTGAGATGACAGAACCTGAAGTGCAAGATAGTATTTTTGAAACAAACATACAAACTGAGATTGATTTTGCTTCCAAGCAGCAGAAACGCCAGATCGCAGAGTTGGAGTTTCAGATTAATAAAGTTGATCATGAAATCAGCCAGATCAGCAACAAAAATCTGCCCTTCATTTGGAGGATTGACTTCCCGGAGATATTCATCGAAAAGGGCGGGTTTGACATTGTTATAGGTAATCCACCCTATGTGGCTCAAGAAGAGATAGAAGACCCACTCGGAAACATCAAAGACAATAAGAAATACAAAGAATTGCTAAGGCAGATGGCAAATCAAGACTTTCCCCAAGACATCCCAGAGAGTGTCATAAATGGCAAAAGTGATCTTTATACCTTCTTCTATATCAGGGGATTGCGGTTGCTGAATGATAATGGCATCCTGACCTTCATCTGCTCCAACTCTTGGCTGGATGTGGAATTTGGTGCCTGGCTGCAAAAGTACCTGCTGGAGAAATGTCAAATCCATTTCATCATCGATAACCTTGCTAAGCGGGTGTTCAAAGAAGCCGGGATCAATACCATAATTTCTCTAATAGGAGCCAGACAGAAAATGGTACGGGCAGATGACCTGATCCGCTTTGCTGCCTTCAAGCTGCCTTTTGAAAACTCTCTCTATACCGAGAACTTCCTGATGATCGAGGATGCAAAAAACAGAATAGAGATTGATGACCTTAGGATTAACCCGGTTACCAGAGAGCAGTTATCCCAGGAAGGATGGGAAAACAGCAAGGAGAATAAGTATCAAGGTTCCAAATGGGGTGGGATTTACATCAAGGCTCCTAATATCTATTTCACTATCATGGAGAAAGCTAAGGATAAAATCATAAAGCTCGGTGATATAGCCGATGTCAAATTTGGCATAAAAACAGGAGCAGATGAGTTCTTTTATATCCCCAAGTCCAATCCTTTCAACATAGAGAAGGAGTTTCTGAAACCGGTAATCAAGAGTCCAAGGGAATGCAAATCCATCCTGATCAATCCTGATGAATTGGGGCTTTGGCTCTTTGTCTGTCCTTATGAAAAACACGAGATCAAAGGAACAAATGCTTTAAAATACATCGAAATGGGCGAATCTGCCAAGAAGTACATCAAACAGGGGAAAGACCAAGGCAAGTACATTATCGGTATTCAGAACGTTTCATCGGTTCAAGGACGAAAGCATTGGTATGATCTTGGGATTAGAGAACTTCCAGGCTTGATTACCCCATCCAGTTTCGGGGATAACTTTAAGGTGTATCTCAATAATGGTGTACTCGCCAATAAAAGACTGTATGAGATTCATTACAAGTATGATTTGAGCAGATTGGCTCTCATCTTAAATTCAAGTCTGTTCTTCTTCTTCATGGAACTTTACTCAAGCACATGTCTGGGGGAAGGTCTCCTGGACAAGACGGTGTTCGAAGTTGAATCCACATACATCATTGATCCGAAGTATTTAGCTCAATGTACCGATCTCGAATCTCGCATTGATACCATAAAACATAGGGAAATCCGTAGTATTTTTCATGAGTTGCAGGTTGATCCTGAGTCCGGTTCTTTTATGAATGCCAATCCCCTACCCGATAGAAAAGCCTTAGACGAAGTAGTTTTTCGAGCTCTTGGATTGACTGACCAAGAGATTAAAGCTCTTTATGCAGGATTGTTGGAACTAACGGCTAATAGGCTAAGAAAAGCGAAAACGTTCGCAAATTAGGAGATACAAGAAGATTGTGGCGACTCACAAAGTGAATCATGCCCCGGTAGCCATTATTCATTTAGGGGAACTCACACATTCAATAAACGAATTATTTTTTTCATCACAAGGGACTTAACTAGTAGAATCCAACAATGGATACCTTATGATACATCAACCGATTACTGGCGAAATGGGAGTATTGTCTAATGACTTTGTGTTGCACCTAATGCTGTTTCGTGCAACACAATATGATTAATGAGTATTACACGCAACACAACCTATGCATCTTCATGATAGGCAGAATGTTAACAATACGGAGGAATCTATGAGTAACGGCTTACTACCAGTCAAATGCGGCAAACCGCTCAGAGTACTTGGCATTGATCTTGGAACCACAAACTCAGCGATGACCGAGATCAAGTGGCAACCTGGATCACCTCCGGAAACCAAGGTAGTCCAAATCGAGCACTAATTGCAGATTTCGTTGTTAAGTTGCAGTAGAAGCTCATATTTATGGGTGGGCTTACGCTTCGCCATTTTCATTTGACAAAGAATGGCTTTGATATTCTTTGCATTTTCAGAGGTATGAAAATTGATCAAGAAAATCGTAATTAAAGGTGCCAGTGAGCACAATCTGAAAAATATAGATTTGGAGATACCGCGGGATAAATTGGTGGTATTTACTGGGGTATCCGGAAGCGGAAAAAGCTCCCTGGCTTTTGATACTCTCTATGCCGAAGGCCAGCGGCGTTACGTGGAATCACTCTCTGCTTATGCCCGGCAATTCTTGGGGCAGATGGATAAACCCAAAGTAGATTATATCGAAGGGCTGTCTCCAGCAATCTCAATCGAACAAAAAGCCAGCAGCAAGAATCCCCGTTCCACAGTGGGAACTGTAACGGAGATATATGACTATCTGCGTGTGCTGTTTGCCCGTATCGGAGTACAACACTGTTATCAATGCGGTGCAGTAGTGGGATCGCAGACAGTGGATCAGATGGTGGATCACCTCATGCAAAACCCTCCCGGCAGCAAGTTACAAATTTTGGCACCGGTAGTTCAGAACCGCAAAGGAGAGCACAAAGAAGAGCTGGATCAACTTCGTTCCGAGGGCTTTGTTCGCGTGATGATCAATAATGTGCTGCACAATCTGGATGAAGAGATTGTTTTAGACAAAAAGAGTAAACACAGCATCGATGTGGTTGTAGACCGCTTGGTGATTAAAGATGGTGTTCAGGGCCGGATGGCGGATTCTTTGGAACTGGCATTGAAGCTGACAGATGCTGTGGTAAAGATAGACTATCCGGATCAGAAACAAGTGGAGTTGCTCTCAGCTCAAAATGCATGTGCAGAGTGTAATATCGGTTATGATGAACTGAGTCCGCAGAGCTTCTCTTTCAACAGTCCCATCGGAGCCTGTCAGGCTTGTAACGGTTTGGGCTATCGGCTGGAGTTCGATCCTGAACTGGTGGTACCAGATCCTGAACGTAGTATCATGGATGGTGCTGTGGTTCCTTGGGGGAGATTGGAGGCAAAAAAGGATAGCTGGACTCTCAATATGGCGAAAAACCTTGCCGGAGCCTATAAATTTGATCTTGATGTACCGTGGAAGGACATCCCGGAGATAGTTCAGCAACTGATTCTCTATGGCTCTGGAAACAAGAGGTTCAAAGTGGCATGGCAAAACGAGAGGGGAAAAGGGGAATTCATGATGCGTTATGAAGGGGTGATGAACCAGTTGAAACGCAGATTTCATGAAACCACATCTGAGGATATGCGTCGTTATTATATGCAATTCATCAGCGATAAAGCATGTCCGGATTGCAACGGTTATAAATTGAAACCAGCTTCCCTGGCCGTGAAAGTACAGGGGAAATCCATTGCTGAGATCACTGCTATGAGTGTGAGCCAGACATACGATTTCTTCAATAAACTGGAACTTAGCGGAAACAACAGGATTATCGCTGAAGAAGTATTGAAAGAGATCAAATCCCGCTTGGGCTTCCTGATGGCTGTGGGGCTGCATTATCTCTGCCTGGACCGGCGTTCCCCCACTTTGTCCGGGGGAGAGTCTCAGCGCATCAGATTGGCCAGCCAAATCGGATCTCAACTGGTGGGAGTGATGTATATTCTGGACGAACCCTCCATTGGCCTACATCAGCGCGATAATGCGAAATTGGTATCTATGCTCTTGCAACTGCGAGACTTGGGAAATTCGGTGATAGTAGTGGAACACGATGAAGATACTATGCGCAGTGCGGATATGATCGTGGATTTTGGCCCCCGTGCGGGTGTTTATGGCGGGCAGATCATAGCCCGCGGCAAACTGGATGATATCAAGAACAATCCGGAATCGCTTACAGGTGCGTATCTATCTGGAAGGATGAGCATTCCCATACCCCAAAAACGGCTGAAACCGGATGATCAGAAACTAAGTATCCTAGGGGCTCAACACAATAACCTCAAAGCGATAGACGCGCATATTCCCTTGGGAATGTTTGTATGTATCACTGGAGTGTCCGGTAGCGGCAAGAGTTCTCTGATCAATCAAACTCTTTCACCTTATCTGAACAACCACTTCTTTCGCTCCAATCATAAAGTCGGCAAGTTCAAAGAGATCAAGGGATTGGAACTAATAGACAAGGTTATCAATATCGATCAACAGCCCATTGGCCGCACACCAAGAAGCAATCCTTGCACCTATATCAAGTTGTTTGATCCTATCCGCAATCTCTTTGCGGAGCTGCCTGCTTCCAAGATGCGGGGATATAAATCGGGACGTTTTTCCTTCAATGTGAAGGGTGGTCGCTGTGAAGCCTGTGAAGGAGCCGGAGTACGCCAAATAGAAATGCATTTCATGGCCGATATTTATGTAACATGTGAGGTTTGTAAGGGTAAAAGATATAATAACGAGACTTTAAATGTACGCTACAAAGGGAAAAACATAGCTGAAGTCCTAGATATGGATGTTCAGGAAGCAGTGGAGTTCTTTGATTCCATACCTTCAATCAGTAAAAAACTGAAGACATTGCATGAAGTTGGCCTGGACTACATCAAACTGGGGCAACCTTCCACTACCCTTTCTGGGGGCGAAGCTCAACGCATCAAGCTATCCAAAGAGCTTAGCCGTCCCTCTACAGGGAAGACTATGTATCTTCTGGATGAGCCCACTACCGGACTACACTTCGACGATATCAACAAACTGCTGAAAGTGCTGAAGAAGCTGGTTGCGATGGGGAATACTGTGGTAGTGATCGAACATAATCTGGATGTG
>JAQWBI010000039.1 GCA_028706475.1 Candidatus Cloacimonadota bacterium | reverse complement strand
TAACACCTCGTTGTTATTCCTTGCCTAAAGCATAAAGCAACAATAATATACGAGGTGTTTTTGTCAAGAAGTATTTTAAGCTATTTTACTGCCTCTCAATCACATG
The DNA here is from genome assembly GCA_028706475.1 of Candidatus Cloacimonadota bacterium. Lineage (NCBI taxonomy): Bacteria > Pseudomonadati > Candidatus Cloacimonadota > Candidatus Cloacimonadota bacterium. The sequence goes on along the minus strand of JAQWBI010000039.1, from coordinate 17,660 downwards.
GGCTACTGGGAAAGATTAGCTGGTTAAAGATCCGCAGACACATAATACTGTGATCCAAGAGTTGCTTTTCCCAGAGCCAGATGAGACGATTCAAATAAACGGGATTATAAGCTCAGTGAGCACGCATGATTTGGTGGAGACTCCTTCCACAGGAGTTTTAAAACTGTATCCGTCCATACTCACCCGAGCCACCGGAAGCAACATCAATCTAAAGTATGTATCCGATCTCCCCCTTAGTCAGCAGGCAAAATTGTCCATTTATGACTTGCGAGGAAGGTTTCTATACAATAAAGAGATGCCCTCAGCGGGTGAAACAGTATGGGACCTTTCCACGCTCAGTAGTGGGATCTACTTCATATCATTAACCGAGGGAGGCAAGAATCTGGCCAGAACCAGGATTACCGTCCTCAAATGAATCCGCGTACTATCCTTTGCCTTTTAGCCATACTGCCGGCTTTGTTGGTTGCCCAGCCACAGTACGCTTTTGAGGGTGAAGTGCTCGATTTTATGCTCCGTCGGAATGCGTCTTCGGATTCGCTGATCTGGAGCGTATGTGGAGACTTCTACCTGAGTAACCTGCATAGAGAGTCCCTTAGTCGGTTGATTGTGTTTCCCATTCCCTCCACTTCAGAAATTGGTATTGCCGAGAGTGTTAGACTTTCTCTGATAGATCCCTCAGATAGCATGGCGGTTGAGTTGATTGGGCATGGAAAAAATGGCTTCAGTTTCCGCTTGGACTTACCATCACGCAGTTTTGTAAAGTTACGAATCTGCTACGATCAAAAGATCGGAGGTAATACTGCTCACTATGTACTGCTGACCGCCAATTCCTGGGGACGGCCTCTGCCCTTCTGTGACATGACTCTGGCTCTGGAACCCGGGATTGAGCTGGAGGAATTGCCTTTCCCTTCTCCCAGCTTGTGTTCTTGTGAAATGGGAAAGGTATTTCACTGGCAGTATCTGGATTTCAGCCCCAAAAATGACTTCATCGTCAGGATCAAGTAAACCACTCCAGCATTTCAGATTTATAGTGGCAAGACGAACTCATTACACTACACGGTCATTGTGAGTTGTGTGACCCCTTATTTTGATTAATGATGTTCAAAATGCTCTCTACAGATATGTCATGCATGCACTTGAAATGTCCCAAGGGACAGCTATCTGAACCATGCAGTGAACAAGGCTGACATTCCAGCTCGGCGCACAAAACATGCGCTTGGGGGTTTTGGGGAGCAAAACCAAGGCGGGGATGAGTAGCCCCAAAGATCGCAATCTGCGGTCTTTGCAGAGCGGCTGCCAAGTGCATCGGGCCACTATCGGAACTAATCACCCAATCGCAAGTCTCAAGCAGGGCCAGTAGCTGGGTGAAACTGAGCTCTCCACAGAGGTTTTTTGCCTTATAATCTTCTGCTATTGTCTGGCAGAGGTCTTGTTCTGATTGTGATCCAAGTATTATGTATTGAAAACCGTTGGGGCTGTTCTTTATTAGTTCCTTATAGTAATTAGCAGGATAGCGCTTTGTGTTGTGAGCTGCGCCGGGAAAGATAGCTATGCGTTTTGCTGCCACAGGAAGGTCTGGAATGTGACTATGTGAGGAAGGATACAAGCGGGGTACATCCAGCTTTGCCTGCTCATCAATACGTTGCAAAGCAGTTCGATACAGATCCACCGTAGTGCCGATTTTTAGGGATTTATCGCCTTTTACCATTCTCTCACGAATGGAGCGTGCTTTCTGATACGTAAGGATCGTTTTGCCCCTGGAAGCGATTTTAAGCAGGTATGTGGAGAGTTTTGCATGCAGATCGAGAACTATGTCGTATCCGGTTTTGTACAGCGCATAATGCGCTTTAAAACTCTTTCTGTAGATTATTGGATTGAGCTCGCAACCCATCAGAGTTACGAGCTCGACAAATTGCTCCTTTACCACAAAGTCGATTTGAGCCTCAGGATACCTGGTTCGTAACCATGCCGCAACGGGCTGAGTAAGAACAATGTCTCCCAGTGAACTGAGGCGCAGAATCAGGATTTTCATTGTGTGCTTTGGATTACCTGAGGTATCTCCAGTTTCAACTGACCCAGCTCTCCGGGATGACTACAGCCTGCCTGAGCGCTATCCGGACGTCCGCCGCCTTTACCGCCCAGCTTGGCGGCAATAGCGGATACAATCCTGCCGGCATTGTATTTCGGCAACAGATCCTTACCTACTACTGTAAGTATGGATAGCTTATCTGCTTTGGCACAGAATATTACGGCAATCTCGTCACTCAGCTTACTGCGCAGGTTTTCCGAGAACGCTTTCAGGTCGCTGCCTTCGGGAAGCTCTGTTATGAGAAGCTTAAAGCCTTCATAGGCGATGGCTTGTTTCAACATATCGTCTATCATTCCCAGGCTACGTTCCGCTTCCAGCTGTTTGATTCTGGATTCCAGGTCGCTAATGTGTTGCTTTTGCGCTTGCAGCTTCTGCTCAATCATGTTTGGCGGGCAAGACAACAATTCGGAAGCTCTCTGGAGGCTTGTTTGCATTTGAGAGATATAATCCAGCGCCGCGCGTCCGGTTACAGCTTCGATGCGCCTGATTCCCGCGGCAGTGGAACCTTCGGATACAATCTTGAAGATGCCGATATCGCCCGTAGCTGAGGTATGAGTGCCACCGCACAATTCCTTTGAGTAATCGTCAATACTGATCACGCGGACTTCGTCGCTGTACTTTTCGCCAAACAGCGCAGTAGCTCCTGCAGCTTTGGCATCATCTATACTTTGGATGCTGGTGCTGATGGGCATATTGTCCCGTATCGCCTTGTTAACGATTGCCTCCACGGTCTCAGCTTGAGAGCGGGAAAGCGCTTGAAAATGGGTAAAATCAAAACGGAGATAATCCGGATGCACCAGCGATCCCTTCTGCTGCACATGGTCGCCTAATACAGAACGCAAGGCTTTGTGCAACAGGTGCGTAGTGCTATGATTGCGGGCTATATCTCCACGACGGGAACTATCGATCTCGGCAGTAAGCATTTGCGTTGAGATGGAGCCGCTTTTTAGGGTGGCGTAGTGAATAAAGGCATCATCAATTTTCTGGACATCATGTACGATCAATTCGCACTCGTCGTTATATATCCTGCCGGTATCCGCCACCTGTCCCCCGCTCTCCGCATAAAAGGGAGTTTGCGAAAGCTGCAAGGCTATTACTTGCTCGTTATCAACGCTGTAGCGCTGGATATAACATGTGTCTGTGTGCTTGTCATAACCCGTGAACAGAGTAGGTAAAGCAGGACGCAGTTCAATCCATTCATCATCATCCTTCCCAACTCCGAATTTGGAGGCTTTACGCGCTCTTTCACGTTGGGCTTCCATCTCTTCTTCAAAGCCGCGATGGTCAATTTTGAAGCCTTTTTCTGCTGCCAACATCATGGTAAGATCCAAGGGAAACCCGTAGGTGTCGTACAGCATGAAGGCATCTTTGCTTCCGATCAGATTGCCGTCCATGTGAGCGCAGATCTCATCGAACTTTTGCAGCCCCGTATCCAGGGTCCTATTGAATCTCTCTTCTTCAGCTTTGATCACCATTTTGATGTAAGCCTCTTTGCCGGCAAGCTCGGAGAAATGGTGGCCCATAATTTCCACAACGACATCCACGAGATTGAAAAGAAAAGGCTCGGCAAAGCCCAGCAACCTGCCATGACGGGCGGCACGACGCAATATCCTGCGCAGTACATAGCCGCGTCCTTCATTTGAGGGGAAACCACCATCAGCGAGGGCAAAACAGAGGCATCGGATGTGATCCGCAATAACCCTGTGGCTCATGCCTTCTGCAGGAGTGTAGGGTGTTCCGCTGAGATCCGCAATGCGCTGGATAATAGGCATAAAGAGGTCTGTCTCGTAGTTTGTGTTCTTTCCTTGCAAGACCTGAGTGATGCGTTCCAATCCCGCTCCGGTATCCACAAAGCGGTGTTTCAAAGGGCTCAAGGAACGGTCTTCCTCCCGGTTGTACTGGATAAAAACCAGATTCCAGAGTTCGATATAGCGATCGCAATCGCCATTCACGGTACATTCATGACCTGGAACTCCCTGTTTATTGCAATGTTCAATACCACGATCGATATGGATTTCGGAACAAGGTCCGCATGGGCCTGTATCGCCCATTTCCCAAAAGTTGTCCTTATCGCCATGATACGATATGTGAGATGGATCGATATCGGTATGCTCCCGCCACAGATTAAATGCCTCTTTATCGCTGTCATGGACAGTAGCATACAAGAGTTCTTTGTTCAGACCCCAAGTATCTGTAAGCAATTCCCAAGCCCAGATGATAGCCTCTTTTTTGTAATAATCCCCAAAACTCCAATTGCCCAGCATTTCAAAGAAAGTGTGATGATAGCCGTCTTTGCCTACTTCTTCCAGGTCGTTGTGCTTTCCGCCGGCGCGAATGCATTTCTGGGAGTTCACTACGCGGCTCAATTCCGGTTCTTTATTGCCCAGAAAGATGTTTTTAAACTGGTTCATGCCGGCATTGGCAAAGAGCAAAGTATGGTCGTTCTGAGGAATTACCGGTGAGGAATGTACAAAGCTATGTCCACGTTCCCGAAAAAAGTCAATAAACTGACTACGGATTTCTTTGCTACTGTGCACTTCCCACCTCAATGGCATCATAGTTTTCGATGATCCATTTCTCTGCGCTCCAAGCGGCAACAGCGCCATCAGAAGTGGCTGTAACCACCTGTCTGAGAACCGTATGCCGGATGTCTCCAGCAGCATATACTCCGGGAATATTGGTGTGCATGTGATCATCTGTAAGAACAAATCCGGCGCTATCAAGCTCAATGCGGGATTCCAGGAGCTCGTTGTTGGGCAGGATGCCTACATAGATAAATACTCCATCCACTGGCAACATGCTGATTTCCTTGGTTTTACGGTTAACCAATTCCAGCTTACTTACTTTATCTTCACCACGGATTTCTTGAACAACGGTATCCCAGATAAATTCCATCTTTGGGTTTTTGAAAGCCCGGTCTTGAATAATCTTCTGTGCGCGCAGTTCATCACGGCGATGAATCACAATCACCTTACTCGCAAAGCGGCTAAGAAAGATTCCTTCCTCTATAGCGCTGTCACCTCCGCCAACTACTGCAACCACTTTATCACGATATAAAGCGCCATCGCATGTAGCACAATAAGATACGCCACGTCCGGTAAGCCGTTCTTCCCCCGGCACGTTCAAGCGACGGGGATGCGCTCCGGTGCAGATGATAACGCTTTTGGCACGATACTTACCGCTCTCGGTTTCAATCACTTTGCACAGGCCTTCCATGCCCATTGCAATAATCTCTTCTTCAATGAAAGTAGCGCCAAAACGTTCAGCTTGAGCTTGCATCTTTGCAGTGAGTTCAAAACCCGAAAGGGCTTCTTCAAATCCGGGATAGTTTTCCACTTCTTCGGTTACATTGATCTGTCCACCGACTATGGCTTTCTCGAATACCGCTGTTTTCAATCCACCCCGGGCACTGTAAATGGCAGCGCTAAGCCCTGCCGGGCCAGCACCGATTATAATTACATCGTATCTCATATTAACCTCGAATAAAAAGCTATGGTGAGCAATATCTGAGACTGGGTAAATTCGTCAAGCACAATCACGGCTTTGTTCTTGACATAAAAGGCATATGCTATATCCTTGTTAAAAGAATAATTTCGGGATCGAGGATGAAACGAGCTATAGTATTACTGAGCGGAGGGATGGATTCTCTGGTTACGACGGCTATTGCCGCGCAGGAGTGTGATGAATTGCATCTTTTGCATTTTTCCTACGGGCAAAGAACCGAAGTGAAAGAGAAATGGTGCTTTCAGCAAATTGCAAACCATTACAAAGCCAGGGAAGCGCGCATTGTGGATTACCGCTGGCTGGCGGACATCGGTGGTTCTGCTCTTACAGATAAAGAGCTGAAGCTGAATGTTGATGACAGTGTGCCCAATACCTACGTGCCCTTTCGCAATGCCACTATGCTGTGTGCGGCAGTAGCCTGGGCAGAAGTAATCCAAGCCCAGCACATCTACATAGGTGCAGTGGAAGAAGATAGCTCCGGATATCCAGATTGCCGGCAGAGTTTTTTTACGGCCATGACCGAACTGATCAAACAAGGCACTCTGGCTGCAAACATTGGCATCCTTACTCCGGTGCTTCATCTTAGCAAATCTGAAATCGTGAAACTGGGCATATCACTGAACGCCCCCTTCGAGCTATCCTGGAGCTGCTATTTTGCCAACTATGAGGCCTGCGGAGAGTGTCCCAGCTGCCTGTTGCGCCTCAAAGCCTTTGCCAAGGCCAATACCAAAGATCCAATCCCATATAAGGTGATATAATGAAGAATATCCTGCTCATCATGACCGGAGGTACCATCTCGATGAAGAATGTAGGCAATCTGGGTGTGGTACCCACTTCTGAATTGGCCGATTTTATAACTCAGTTCCCACAACTCACGGGTGTGGCAAATGTGGAAGTAATGGATTACTTGAACGTTCCCAGCCCATATATGACACCAAAAATGATGTTTGGGCTTGCAAAGCTAATTGATACAAAGATTTTGGGATACGATGGCATCGTAGTTACACATGGTACAGATACCCTCGAGGAAAGTGCGTTTATGGCGGATTTGGTGCTTACCACGCGCAAACCGGTAATCTTCACTGCTGCCATGCGCAGCGGAAGCGATCTGGGCTTGGACGGTCCCCGCAATATCATCGGTAGCGTGCGAGTGGCAAGCCATCATGAAAGCTCTGATAAGGGCGTATTTGTAGTGATGAACGATGAGATACACACCGCACGTGATGTGGTAAAATCTGATTCCGGGAAAGTAGATGCATTCACCAGTCCCGGATTGGGTCCATTGGGCATTGTTGATCCGGATTGCATTGTCTATCATCGCGATAGCTTGTATCGGGAAAACGTTTGGACTGAAGTATTGGACACTCGCGTTGACCTCATTAAGGCCGTATGCGGCATGGATGGCAGGTACATAGACTGCAGTATCGACAGCGGAGTTCGCGCCATCGTGATTGAAGCCTTTGGCCGCGGAAACCTCCCTGAAGAGATCCTGCCCCACATAAAGCGCGCAATTGAGAAGAACATACTGGTGGTAATTACATCACGCACTCATACAGGCAGAGTGTTACCGGAATACGGCTACAACGGTGGAGGAAAACACCTTCGCGATCTTGGTGCCATTCTTGCCGGAGATTTAAAAGGGGTGAAAGTACGTCTGAAATTGATGGCACTATTTGGTAAATACGACGATCCGGACTTGGTGAGAAGATTCTTCTCCCAGTCCCAGAATCAGGAGTAATTATGAAGATAGCTTTTTTGGGACCTGCACCGCCATATCGAGGCGGCATATCGCTTTTCGCCAGCCATTTTGCCAATGAGATGTCCCGACAAGGGCATGATGTATGCTTCTTTAACTTCCGTAAACAGTATCCGCAGCTTCTATTCCCGGCAGGAAAACAAGAGGATGACACCAGCACCACTCATCCGAATCAGCGCATCCTGATCCCATATCTACCCCACACATGGGATAAGACAGCGAAAGCCATCAATACATATAAACCAGACCTCACTATTGTTTCATGGTGGCTGCCATTCTTTGCTCCGGCTTATGGGTACATCCTGGGTAAGCTTAATCATGGCGGTAAAGTGATCTTGGCTCACAACATTACTCCCCATGAAGACTGGATAGCGTCCCGTTCCTTACTGCGTTATGTATTCTCCAAAGCTGATGAGATCGTGGTTTTAAGCAAATCCTGTCTCTTGGATTTGAAGCGCAATCTGCCCAGCCAGATAGTCCGCAAAGCCAAACTAGGCTTCCATCCCATCTACGATACTTACAGCGGTATCACAGAAAAAGTGAACGTACTGCCCAGCATACTATTCTTTGGCATGATCAAAAGCTACAAAGGACTAGATGTGCTTTTGGAAGCCATGCCGATCATCCGGGTAGCCATTCCTGATATTCGCCTGGTGATTGCCGGAACAGTGTATAAAGACAAGGCAGCTTATGAGGAAAAGATCAAACTATTGGACTTGTCTGCAAACGTTGAAACGCATTTCCGCTATATCAGCGATAAAGAGGTCGCCACCTTTTTCCGCCAATCCGATCTCTGTATACTGCCATACAAGAGTGCCACTCAGAGCGGTGTGATAGCAACAGCATACAGCTATGACACTCCTGTAGTGGCCTCTGATGTCGGCGGACTAAGTGAATATGTGGAGCATGGACTTACCGGTTTACTGGTACCACCGGGGAATCCTTCTTCTCTGGCTGCTGCAATCATCAGCTTCTACAGCAAAGACATGAAAGCGCCGATGCAGGAAGGAATCCGACGTTTCAAAGAGAAGAATACTTGGTCTGAACTAGTAAAACTGATCTTTGCCTGATGCGTATTCTATTGATAAGCTATTACTTTCCGCCTTGTGGCGGAGCTCCAGTGCAACGTTGGATCCGATTTGTGCCCCGTCTTGTGGAAAAAGGTTACGATGTTACTGTATTGTGTTCCAAAGAAGGTGACTACCCATTTGTCGATGAAGCGCTGTGTGCCAAGATCCCGGATTCAGTAAGAGTAATTCGTGTAAAAGCACCCTCGCTTCAAAAGAGCTGGAAAGTGCTGTTTGGCAAGGATAAAAGCGTTCCCTACGGCAGATTACCCCAAAAAGCGGATATCCTGACCCGCTTCATGGTTCATTTGAGACTGAACCTTATCATCCCTGATCTTCGCGTGTTTTGGAATCCAGCGGCATACAAGGCAGCATGGAAAGAGCTGAAGAGTCGTCCCTACGACACACTGATCACCACCGGCCCGCCTCACAGCAGTCATTTGATCGGTTTGAAATTGCGCAAGCGTCTGAGCATCCGCTGGCTGGCAGATTTTAGAGATCCCTGGAGTGAAATCCACTATATGAAGCTGAATCCTCCTTGCCATCTCTCTGTAAAAATGCATAAATATCTCGAAGCAAAGGTGATTGCGACAGCGGATAAAGCTGTGATCGTATCGGATGCGATCGCCGATGCGCTCCCTGCAGGTAATAAAGAAGTGATCTTAAACGGTTATGATCCCCGTGACTTTGAGGGGCTGGAATATCAGGCATCAGACACTTTCAGGATCAAGTATATTGGGCAGTTAACCGCCGGGCAGGATCCCAATGTCTTCGCTAAGTTATGTCGAAGCATCCACCGTGATTTCCAACTCAGTCTGATCGGCACCCGTCTGAATGAAATGGAGAGGTTAGACCTAAGTAAAAGCTGTTCAAAAGCTATAGTTAACAAAGAGTTTATGAACCACAGAGAGGCCTTGAGGGAGATGGTAGAATCCGAACTGCTTTTACTACTGGTAAATGACTACGAGGGCAACCAGGGAATGCTGACCACCAAGCTCTTCGAATACATCGCTTCCGGAAGTCCCATTCTATGCTTCTCACCGGAATCAAGTGCCGCTGCCCGCATACTGATAACAATAGACAATGCTAAGGTATATTCTTATAGTGAGATTAAAGAGGCTGCCAATTGGGTGGACGAGATGGAAGCTGGAATCCGAAGAAAGAACAATATTGATTCCTATAGCATTGATATGCAGCTAAATAAGCTGTTCATGGCATTAACTAGCTAAATACTTATTGACATAAACACGGCCTTAAACATTGTGGTAAGAAATACTAACTAATACATAAGAGGAATCAATGCCACAACACAAATCTCCCCTGAAGCGCATGGGAACAGACAAAAAAAGAGCTGCCCGGAACAACTATGTAAAACGCACCATTAAAACCCTTTCTAAAGAGATCCACATGAACCCCGAAAACCGTACTGACCAACTAAACAAGCTTTATGCCCAGCTGGATAAAGCCGCCAAAAAAGGTGTGATCCACAAGCGTACCGCCAGCCGTCGCAAGGCTCGTTTAGCAGCTTTCGTAAATAAACAGGAGAGCTAAGAAAGCCTTTTGAGGGCATGAATGGCTAAATCAAAAAGAAAGAAAAAACGAAGTATCTTCCGCAAGGTACTTCGTTTTATACTTATTGCCCACTTATGGTTCTGGGGCATTGTCGCCGCCTTGTCGCTGTTGTACAACTTCGTAAATCCTCCCATAACCCCACTGATGATTCAACGGTATATCATACGGGGACATCCAATCTACAGACGGGAGTACATCAAGCTGGAAAAGATACCTCAACGCACTCAGGACATGCTGATCGGGCTGGAAGACGGTAATTTCTACAAGCATTTCGGTTTCGAATGGAAAATGGTGAAAGAAGCGTATCAGCGCAATAAGAAAGCCGGAAAAATCCGTTTCGGAGCCTCCACCCTCAGCAATCAACTAGCGCGTTCAATCTTCCTGACCACAGATCGTAACTATTTCCGTAAATACCTGGAAGTACAGGTTACCATCATCATGGAAATAACCATGAGCAAGAAACGCATGCTGGAGCTGTATTTCAACTATGTGGAGTGGGGAAAAGGAGTATATGGCATAGAGACTGCTGCACGCGCTTATTATGGCAAAAGTGCTGCCCGATTGAACCGAACGCAATCCATGCGCCTGATCTCCATACTCAGCAACCCCATCAAATATACTCCCCACACCTATGCCAATTCAGCCTCAGCCCGGGAACGCATGCGTTTCTTGGAACGTTATTTCTGATGCAGTACATTCACCTTCCTGAGGATGCCCAGGAGTAATGGAAGAGAGATTCTTGTATCACATCTGGGATGAAGGTCACCTGCTCCCGGATTTACAGTGCATCAACGGAAAGAATCTACGCGTATTGTATCAAGGGCAATTCAATACCGGACGCGGTCCGGATTTCAAGAACGCCATCATCGAGGCAGACGGGATACAGGTACGCGGCGACATCGAAATTCACATGAAAACCACTGATTGGCAGGCACATAACCACCATGAAGATGTCTATTACAACAAAGTGATCTTGCATGTCGTATTCAAACACAATTCCCCTTATGAGATTACGATTCTGGAGGATGGGCGTGCAGTGGACATTCTGGAATTGGAACATCAGCTAAGCGAAGACATCGTAAAACTGAACCAAAACCATGAGATATCTGACGCTCCCGCAGTATATTGTGACCTCCTTTCCGCAGTGGACAAGGATCGCCTCACAGCCATACTCTACAGTGCAGGAATCCGGCGCTTTGAAGGCAAGATAAAGCGCTTCAATACCGCATTATCTCTTAGTAGTTTTGATCAGATATTCTATGAAGGCATCTTTGAAGCTCTGGGCTACGACAAGAATAAATTGAATACCATGCAAATCGCCCAAAGCCTGCCCTGGGCAGTTTTAACCAGGTACTTATCAGAAGGAATGAGCGCTGAAGAATTATGCGCCATCTATCTGGGAAGCTCGGGTTTGTTGCAAAGAGATAGTACCATCCTGAATCCCAACCAAAGAGAAAAGCTCGTGGCCACGTGGGAAAGGCAACCCTATACTGCCATCCGTCTCGATATCGATTGGCAGCTCTTTCGCATCAGGCCCCAAAACCATCCCATCAAACGCTTGTTATACATTGCCCCGTTTATCCACAGCGCCCTGCAAGGAGGTCTGCTTCGGCACTTCATACAGCGAGCAGACAGTGAAGAAGACCTCTACAATGCATTTACGGCAATCTGGCAAGAACAATCCCTGGCCTATTCGGAAGATAGGATTATACTGGGAAAATCCGTGCAAAACAACATCTATCTGAACATCTACCTGCCTGTTCTTTGTCTCTGGCAGCGCAAGATGTCGGGCAATACTGCCAAAGTGATTGAAGCTTATCGCTGCTTTCCCGGCTTACAGGCGAATTTCGTAACCCGTTTTATGGAGCGCTATCTCGGCCCATCGCAGATAAAGCCAGTAAAAAGTAAAGCCATCTTTCAGCAGGGTTTATTGGATATCTATCATCGCTGGTGCAGCTGGCATTTGTGTTCGGAGTGCAAACAGCAAAACAAAGGCTTGTAAAAGCAAACGGATAAGCTCCAGTTACCTTCCGCTTAGTTCAACCTGAAGGACTTACGGTGCCATTCACAAGGGCCAAACGAAGCCAACACCAGGTAATGAGCAGCAGTTCCATAACCCTTGTTTGACCTGAATCCATACTCTGGGTATTGCAGATCCAGCCCGTCCATCAAGCTGTCCCGATGCACTTTTGCCAGAATCGACGCAGCAGCTATGCAGGCATGATGCGAATCCCCCTTGACCAGTGCTTTACCCGGTATTCCATCGGGCAGATCACGTCCGTCTACCAATGCATACGGAGCAAAGCCCTTCAATTCGCTAAATGCTCTTTGAAAGCCCAGTAAAGTAGCCCTCAGGATATTGATTTCGTCGATTGTAACAGGAGGAATCTCCACAATAGCAAAAGCAAGAGCAGAGTCCCTGATCTGGTTATATAGTATGGTTCTACGCTTTGCAGACAGCAATTTGGAATCATTCAACCCGGGCAAAACTACATCGTAATTTAATACTACCGCTGCAACTACAACAGGACCTGCCAATGCTCCACGTCCAGCTTCATCCAAGCCGGCCATCACACTCAATTGATTCTCTTGCATCAATCTAGCATCGTTTTGAAAGAGTACGCTCATTTGCTGACGATGAAGAATAGACGGTAATTTCTGTGATCTATCCCCTGCATTTTTTTAGGATAGAGATTTGCCTTGCTTTCCGGGGAGTGAATTGCCCTCAATACCAAACCTGCATCTGCGATCAGATCCAGTATTTCCCTTGCGAGATACACTCTTTGGCTGTGCTTTTCGCTGCGATGGATATAGCCTGCCCCCCACTCTTGAAAGAGTTCCAGTCGGGATACCTGGTGGCGCTTTCCCGGTTCATAATATGCCTCGTGGACCATAATTCCATCCCGCTCCCGGGTGAGACTGCACTCGTCACTAAAGTTTTCCATGCTGTTTAGTAAAGTGGAGATATCAAAGATAAATAAGCCGTTTTGTGCTAGAGCTTGCTTTACTTCCACCAAGCACTGCCTTACTTCCGATGGATGCACCAGGTAGTTTATGCTGTCAAATATACAAATGATAAGATCAAAATCTTTGTGCGGAATTGGGTCTATCAGCGATGCCTGATACAGATGGGGTGGTATGGGACGCTTTGCGGCATTTTCCAACATTTGCGCAGAGAGATCACAGGCATATACTTCAGCGCCTTCACGCACAAACCGTGAGGCAACGGCTGCCGTTCCACAGGCCAATTCCAGGACTCTTTTACACACGCCACCGCTGTATGTCCGTTGCCAATCTTTTAGGAGTTCAAACCATTTATCGTAATCCACATGAGCCATGTATCTGTCGTAACGATCAGCAAAGAAACCGTAGGAACCAGCCCCGGAAGCCATCATGCAGCTTTGAACAAAGAATAGGGACAATCTCTCTCCCACCTCCAGCTTTTCGCAGATATCTTCTGCAACCGCCAAAGTTCCGCGCAAGGCATCCCCACGGTAAGCCCATAGCTCCGCTCCCAGGCACATCCGCACAGCACTTTCATGAAACATGAAATGAGTGAAAGACAGCGGAGATCCCGCCAGGATGGTTCTGATGAGATCTTTCCTGCTAGATACCAATGCTTTGGAATTGTTACGTTCTGCGTAAAACTCTTGAAGCCATGCAATCCGTTTGGGCTGTATTGAAGCGGGTAATGCATTCCTAATCTCCTCGCCATCAAAGGCATAAAGAGACAAACCTCTCAGTAAGTTTACTAGCCCCAGGGAAGGTTTGCCAGGCAGATAGACCAGAGCGAATTGCCTGCATATATGCAGTTGTGGGATATCTCCCCACAGTGATTCTGCAAGCCCAAAACTTAGGGCAACATCCATTATCCCGTCATCATACAGGGGAATAGCGCATCCCTTCTCCAGACACTTCCAACGGTTATGTTCCTTTAGCTGAGCGAATCGCAGAGCTTCTGCCTGGGATGACTTTTCTACATACAGCCTAAGCTTCATTTGCCTTTGTCGCTGCTCCCGGGTTTTACCAGAGGAACACCTAACTTACATAGATCGCAGTCTTCAGGTTTGAAGAGCGGTACATCCAAGCTTAGTAGACTTTCCAGCGGCAAGCCAAAATCCAGTTTACCTCCGCTGCGATCCACCAATAAACCGATTGCCACCACTTCTATACCCTTATCCCTGACGCAATTGAGTACTTCGGATACACTGCCTCCAGTAGACACAATATCTTCTATCACCACAGCCTTCTTGGTGTCTGAAAGATCAAATCCGCTTCGAAACACCATCTGCTCATCTTTGCGTTGAGTAAAAGCAAATTTCTTCTCAAGGATGCGAGCTACCTCGAAGGCCAATACAATTGCGCCATAGGCAGGACCGATTACCGTGTCGAAGTTATACACCGCCAGACGCTGGGCCAGTTTCTCACACAGCATATGAGTAGCCTGGGGATTTTGTAAGATGCGGATTTTCTCGATGTAGCGGTTGCTATGATTCCCGCTGGTCAAGAGAAAATGCCCCTCCAAGAGGGCTCCTTCTTCCTGCAAAATTGCCGAACTAAGATAACTGTCTCCCTGATCATTCAGCAATCCGGATGCTTCCTCTTCAAACTCAGCATAAACCTGTAATTCGATTGTGTACAAATCTCCGGCAATTGAAGAATACATGCTTTGAAAACGTTCGTTTTGCAGGAATACTTCGAAGCCCGCTTCCTCCAAAAATGATTTTGCCACTTCTGCTTCAAAAACATCTGTAAATACAGCTATAGTTACCAGATTGCGTGTCATAATATCTCCTTTAATGCGATACAGGGGGCGAAAAGCCACCCCCTGTATTCGAACTTATCATGCTTGTATCGGATCAAGCTTTACCGATCTCAATTCCACGCTTGATGGCTTTCAGATTCAATTCAAGCAGTTCCGGATTTTTGGCCTTCATAAACCCCGTAAGATCATCTTCCATGGTTTCATATCTGATGATCCCAGTTTTGCCGATGATTATTCCGATTGCCAGCATATTCATCACCATTTGGTTTCCGATCTCATTGGCGATATCAACCATTGGTGCAGAGATCTTTGTGATATCTTCGCGTTTACATCCATGAGGGCACATATTGCTATTATAGATCAGCACTCCACCGGGACGTAATGAAGGAGCAAACTTATCTATGGAAGGTTGGTTCAACGCCACCAGGATATCCGGAAAACTTACTATTGGCGATGCGATAGGTTCATCCGAAACCACGGTGGATACATTCGCTGTACCACCACGCATTTCAGGTCCGTAAGAAGGTAGCCAGGACACGTTTTTCCCTTCTTTCATTCCGGCTTTAGCCAAGAACTTGCCGATGGTTAGTACGCCTTGTCCGCCGAATCCTGCGCAGATCAATTCTGTAGTCATTATTCCGCTCCTTTATCTCTAAAACAGCCCGGTTTGAAGAATGGCAGCATATTTTCTTTGGCCCATTCCCGGGATTTGTTGGGATCGAAACCCCAGTTTGTAGGGCAGGTGGAGATGAATTCCACAAAGGTGAATCCGCGGCCTTCCTTATTGTATTGAATGGCTTTGGACACTGCTTTTTTGGCTTTGATGATATCGGCAGGACTCAACAAGGATACCCGCTCGATATAATATGGCGCCACCAGGCTATTCAGGAGCTCACACACTCTGATGGGAAAGCCAATGTCGTCGGTATTGCGTCCGTAGGGACTGGTGGTAGTCTTCATATCGGGTAATGTAGTCGGAGCCATCTGGCCGCCGGTCATTCCGTAAATGGCATTATTAACGAAGAATACAGAGATGTGTTCTCCACGATTTGCAGAATGTACGATTTCTGCTGTTCCGATGGCAGCAAGATCTCCATCGCCTTGATAGGTAAACACATGCATATCAGGGCGGGCACGCTTAATGCCGGTAGCTACAGCTGGAGCTCTGCCATGCGCTGCTTCTGCCATATCGAAATTGAAGAACTTGTATGCAAACACGGAACAACCCACAGGGGCCACTCCGGTCATTTTATTTATCAAACCCTGTTCGTCGATGGCTTCAGCGATGAGCCGATGGGCTACACCATGTAAGCAACCGGGACAATAGGTAAAAGGAACATCGGTCAGGGTAGCGGGTCTGTATGCTATTTTTTCCACGTTACACTCCTTAGAAGCACTCTTCAAGCTTGGTTTTGATTTCGGCAGGGGTAAAAACTATGCCGCCTACCTTTCCCCAAAAATCAACTGGTACTTTGCCATTCACGGCAATCTTGACATCGTCCAGCATCTGTCCGGTATTTAGCTCAAAGACATATACTTTCTTCACTTTAGGTCCAATAGCCTTGGCTATGGCTTCATAAGGGAAAGGCCAAACGTTTATGGGACGGATCATCCCCACACTCTTGCCTTGTGCTTTCACTTCATTAATGGCAGATTTTACCACCCGGGACGCTGTTCCCCAAGCCACGCAGAGGATTTCATTGTCATCAGAGACATTGAATTCCTCGTATTTAATCTCGTTTTTCTCTATCTCGGCATATTTCTTATAGAGATTATTCACGTGTTGTTCCAAGACCTGTGGGTCGATCTCCAGCGAGTTGATTTCGTGATGGTGTTTTTTGTCTCCATCATCATTGGGGCAAATGCACCAGGAATCGTGCTTGCGCCACATCTCGGCTATTTCTTCGTCGCTTCTGGGTTCTTTAAATTCTACCGGTTCCATCATCTGACCAAGCATACCGTCGGCAAGGATCATCACGGGATTGCGGTATTTATCTGCAAGGTCAAAAGCTTCGGAAGCCATATCGGCAAATTCCTGTACGGAACTGGGAGCCAGTACGATGAGACGATAATCGCCATGACCACCGCCTTTTGTAGCCTGATAGTAATCTCCCTGAGCAGGTTGGATATCACCCAGACCGGGACCACCGCGTTGTACGTTCACGATCACGCAGGGCAACTGTGCCCCGGCGATATAGGAGATTCCCTCCATTTTCAATGAGATACCGGGAGAAGATGATGAGGTCATCACCCGTTTCCCGCAACCGGCAGCGCCATAGACCATGTTGATAGCAGCTACTTCGCTCTCAGCCTGCAAAAAAGTACCTTTTACTTTTGGCATCATACGGGCCATATACTCGATCAATTCACTCTGAGGAGTGATGGGGTAGGCAAAATACAATCTGCAACCACTGCGGATAGCAGCTTCTGCTACAGCTTCGTTTCCTTTCATCAAGATCTTCGCCATTCTTTCCTCACTTCTCAACCGTTATTGCCACATCCGGGCAGGTTACATAGCACATCTTGCAGCCGATGCACTTATCTTGCTCAAAACACTCTGCATAGTGATAGCCTTTGGCATTGATGTTTTCCGAAAAACGAATTATCTTTTTCGGACATGACACAATGCACAAGCCACAGCCTTTGCAGTAGGTTGGATCAACCGTCATTCTTGGCATGGTTGTACTCCTTATAAGTATTTTTTTCAATAAAGTGATATAGCAATGAATCGCTCTAATCTGTCAACACATTTTACCGGATCCGGTGGGACAATCCCTTACTAAAGACCATTGAACAATCCGACCCTGGTCAATGCTGAGATGTGTCAAGCGCCCGGCAGTGGGAATTATCAAATAAAAGTGGAAAATTTGGTCGATTTTGCCCTAAAACGCCCTTCTGGAGCCCTCA
>JAQWBI010000038.1 GCA_028706475.1 Candidatus Cloacimonadota bacterium | reverse complement strand
AGCTATAATTATGAGCATCTCCACAATAGTATAGGAAAACGTGTACCTCGCACAGTATTAATGAGTTACACGGGGAAAAAATCAGGAAAGCCAGAAGGAAACCGAGGTTCTTGCCCCTCCCCTGGGCAAAGGGCAAGAACCTACTCTAAGTCATTGGTAGTCAAGATTAAGAAAATAGGTCTTGACAGATGAGATTAACTTACAAACAATATAAGTGTCAACTCATTTCAGGAAAATCCAGAAAAATATTGACAAGATAGCGGTACAAGATAGTGGTACTTATAGACAAGACTTTGGATACTATGTAAATGCCTTATGGAGAAATAAATGAAAGAACTACTAGCTGCTTGCTGTCTGGACTGTGCATCCTGCGAAACTTATATAGCACATCAGGCGAATGATCTGGAAAAGAAACAGGACATTGCGGAGCGTTGGAGCAAGCATTATGATGGCGAACTTACTACATTTGATATTGTCTGCGATGGCTGCATGAGCGATGGAAACCGCTTCATCTGGTGCAAAAGATGCCCCATTAGGGATTGCGTGAAAGATAAAGGACTAAATAACTGCGCTGAATGCGAGATCGGCACCTGCGAAACCAATGCCTACCTGTTCAAAGTCTCCCCCGAAGCCAAGGCTACAATGGAGAAATTGCGCAATAAATAGCTACTAATCTTGGTGTATGCCACTACCAAGTGGAAATGGCATCTTGCCGTTTTTTATTTCCCAAGCCCCGTTAGGGGCGAAACTGACCATAGCGAGGGTGCGTAGCGTAGCGAAGCCCCTCGTTAGGATGCTACACGACCCCAAAAGCCCCTTGTGGGCGACACCAAATCGCGAGACATCTGGTTTGACACTGTTTGAAAAAGTACCAGATCACGCAGATTGCACGGATACACTACCGAATGGACTTCAACGGCAAATCAGTTTACGATAAACCTTCCCTCTATCCCAATTATGCATAGATAACCTTGTATCGTAGCCAGAGTACGTTTCTACTAAGGTTTTTCACTTCCATTAGTTCCAGTTTATTAGGCAGGATGTCAGGCCATCTTGGCTCTGGAGAATCAAACAGACTGGGTATCGTATAGCCGCCTATCACGACCGGATTGAGCATGATATTGATCTCATCCAGCAGAGAATGGCGGATCAACGCACCGCTTAAACGACCGCCGGAGCTGGTGGCAATCGTTTCTACTTTCAGCAGGTTCTTCACTTTTTCAAACATTTTCGGCAGATCCACCCGGTTTTTTCCTTCGATCAGGTAGGGGAGATTGCGTTGGCGCAGAAAAGCAAGATACTCCGGGGGTGCAGTTTCGGTTGTGAGGTGGATCATGTAGGTTTCAGGATCATCGCACTCGGCAGTATAGCCATTGCGGAATCTTCCTCTGCCATCCACCACGGATGTCCATGTCTTCCTGGATGGGCGGTGCAGAATGTCATCCGGAAGAAAATCCTGATACAAGGTCTCCGCATTACCTTCAAACTTGGGAAGCTCGATCAATTCGTCAGTTTCGGCTACCAGCATGTTGCATCCTTCCAAAAACATATCCGGTTTGTAGATCTCGCAAATCTGCTTGGAAAAGCTTTCCCAGTCTCCGCTGGCGCACAACATATTGTATAGCTCCGGTTGTTTGTAATTGTCAAACATGGTTGCATTTGGTGACAAAGTGATTCTGCCATCCAGGGATGCACCTACGTAGAGTACGACTTTCGGTCTGTTCATCAGATACTCCTGGTACATAATTAATTGTGGATGTAATCACTTTTGTCGTGATGTGCCGGATGTCAATACCAATTTTCAGCTGATCCAGTCTCTTCTTACCCTTACCCAATATATACACTACCACTGCGGACGATACCCGAAAATATCGGTTGACGAATTGGCAAGGTTGAGAAACATATAAAACAGCAATGGTTTGAAGTGAAAAAAGTCCTCTATCTTGCACTTATGCCTTTGCAAGTATTGATGTTAGGAGAGATCATGAATGAGATGAGTGACCGTTGGCTCTCTGCTAAAGAGATCTGCTCATACATGGGCGTAAGCAGTGACACGGTTTATAGGTGGGTAGAAACACACGAAATGCCGGTTCATCGGATGGGGCGTTTGTTTAAATTCAAGATCTCCGAGATTGATGCATGGGTGAAGGCTGGTGGAGCAAGCCGCAAACAACAGAAAGTCGATTCGAAATGACTGAGGTTCTGGATAAGCTAATAGCATCTATACGGTCACTCTGTTCATATAGCTGCGTTAGGAAGGTTAGCTGATGAATGTTTTCGAGCTTAGAGAAAAGCTGATTGCAGACTACTGCTCATATGTCAAAGGCTTTATCACCATCAAAGACGAGTCGATCAAAGAAATGGTGGCTACTGAGTTAAAGGACGGCTTGCTCTGGCCAGATCCTCTGATTCAATTAAGCCCCTTCTTCGAAACTGGTGATACCATTGATGACCTTATAGAATCAGGGATATTGCATCCATTATGCCAGCAAATATTTAGAATCAAGAGAGATGAAACTGACTTTGGTAAACAAATGCAGTTACATCGGCATCAGACAGAGGCTATCAAGCGAGCAGCCCAAGGGCTAAACTACATACTTACCACAGGTACCGGTTCCGGTAAGAGCCTGGCATACATCATTCCCATAGTAAATCACATTCTAAAGACCGGCAGCGGGAAAGGCATCAAGGCCATAATAGTCTATCCCATGAATGCACTGGCTAATAGTCAGGAAAAGGAACTCAGTAAATTCATAAATTGGGGTTTCAGTTCTGATACGAAACCCGTCACATTCAAGCGATACACAGGTCAGG
This sequence comes from Candidatus Cloacimonadota bacterium, assembly GCA_028706475.1. NCBI lineage: Bacteria > Pseudomonadati > Candidatus Cloacimonadota > Candidatus Cloacimonadota bacterium. The sequence goes on along the minus strand of JAQWBI010000038.1, from coordinate 15,150 downwards.
AGTCCGAACAGGATAAGCATGAAATTTGTGCTAATCCTCCTGATATTTTACTGACGAATTACGTTATGCTGGAGCTTATCCTGACCAGACCCAATGAAGCTCCCTTAGTAAACGCATGTAAAAACCTCAAGTTCTTAGTTCTGGATGAACTGCACACCTACCGTGGTCGGCAAGGTGCTGATGTGGCAATGCTGATCAGAAGGACTATAGATGCTACAAGGGCTGAGAAAGTGATCTATGTGGGTACCTCAGCAACTCTTTCTAGCTCCGGTGACCGCCTGGAACAGAACAGGGAAATATCCAGAGTCGCATCGCTACTTTTCGGAAGCAAAGTAGAGCCGGAGAACGTGATTGGTGAGTCTCTACAACGCTTAACCTTGGAGTTCGATTTTTCGAATCCATTAGTGATCACCAAGCTACGTGAATCGATAGAAAACGCTTTAAAAAAAGATACTCTGGATATTGAAGATATCAAGCAAGAATCATTTTTCTCATGGATAGAGACTACCTTCGGAGTAGAGACTGATCCGGTTTCAGGAAAATTGTACCGATCTTCGGCAAAGTGTATCTCCGGTAAGGATGGCGGGGCTGAGAAGCTCAGTAAGCTTACGGGGATTGATATATCAACCTGTAAAAGTGCGATCCAGCATGCCCTCATGTTAGGGTTTAAAACCATTAATCCGAGTAACGGATTTCCCGTCTTTGCCTTTAAGCTGCACCAGTTTATCAGTAGAGGGGATACTGTGTATGCATCTCTTGATGAGAATGACATTAGGCACCTTACAGTCCAGAGACAGTTGTTCGTTCCCAATAGCAATAAAGATAAGATACTGCTTCCCCTGGCATTTTGCCGTCACTGCGGACAGGAGTTTTATACTGTCACCAAGGTCTTCGATGAGGAGAAGGAAGCTTGGCGGTTCGCCCCCAGGGAACTGAATGAACGAATCTTTGATGAGGAGCAGGAAGCAGGATTTCTCTACGTAAATGGTGCTGATAAATGGTCTGACAATGCAGCAGAGAATGCTGATAAAGTACCCGAGGAATGGAAAGACCAAGATGGAAAGATCATGTACAATCGGAGAGAATATCTGCCAAAACCAGTGCTGGTTACACCCGATGGGCAGATTAGAAACTCAGGTAGACAGATGCTCTTCCTAGAAGCTCCTTTTCGTTTTTGCCCCAATTGCATGGTCTCTTATGCTGCCAATCAGAGAAGTGACTTCGCCAAGTTATCTGCCCTGGGTACAGAAGGCAGAAGCACTGCCACCACCATATTATCCTTATCGGCTGTAAGGCACATCCGTAACATGGAACTACCTCCTGAAGCTCGTAAGCTTCTGAGCTTTACGGATAACCGACAGGATGCATCACTGCAGTCTGGTCACTTCAACGACTTCATCCAGGTCGGTCTGCTGAGGGGAGCTCTATATCATGCTTTAACAGGGAAAGCTTACGAAGGTGTCAGGCACAGTGAACTAACCCAACTTGTCTTTGAGAGCTTAGGTTTGTGTTTTGATGAGTATGCCTCTAATCCCGAGGCTGGTAAAGGACTTGCCAAGACGGAAACAGAGCGTGCCCTGAGAAACGTCCTGGGATATCATCTGTATCGCGATCTAAAAAGAGGATGGAGGGTAAACGCTCCGAATCTAGAACAAACTGGGCTTTTGGAAATTGAATATCTTTCTATCGATGAGTTAGCAGGCGATACTGATCAATGGGCAAGCTGTCATCCTGCTATTGCCAATGCAGATAAGGAAACCAGGACAAACATCCTGAAAGCCATGCTGGATTGGATGAGAAGAGAACTTGCCATCAAAGTATCCTACCTCGACCAACAGGAACAGGAACGGATACTACAGCACAGCCAACAGCGTCTTGTACCCCCCTGGGGTTTTGATGAGAATGAGCAGACCAAGCAGTTAACTCATGCCTCGGTGCTCTATCCACGTTCGCGAAAGCCAGGAGATTATGGCGGGGACACCTATCTTTCAACCAGAAGCGGTTTTGGGCAGTTCATTAGGCGAGTTAACACCTTCAGAAACTACGATCAAAAGCTTACGTTGGATGATACGAGGACTATTATTGAGAACCTGCTTCAGGGTCTACTATCCTATGGTATTATCGAAAAAGTCCGGGATAGTAAAACAGATGACGTGCCAGGCTACCAGATAGTAGCTGATTCGATGATCTGGAAAGCTGGAGACGGTTCAAAGGGTGCCTATGATCCCATCCGTCAAACATCTGTTTCTATGGAAGGGCAACCTGTAAACCAGTACTTCAAGGAATTCTACCAATTCATAGCAGCATCAACCCGGGGTTTATACTCCAAGGAGCATACAGCCCAAGTATCCTATGATGAAAGGGAACGCAGAGAAGATGACTTCCGGGAAGCTAAACTGCCAATTTTGTACTGCTCCCCCACTATGGAATTAGGTATCGATATATCGCTACTAAATGTGGTTAATATGCGTAACGTTCCACCTACTCCTGCGAACTATGCACAGCGTAGTGGACGTGCCGGTAGAAGTGGTCAACCTGCATTGGTGTTCACGTATTGCTCAACCGGAAGCCCGCATGATCAGTATTTCTTCAAACATCCTGTTAACATGGTCTCTGGGTCTGTTGCAACCCCTCAGATTGATTTAGCCAATGAAGACATGCTGCACTCTCACATTAATGCTATCTGGCTATCCGAAGCCAAGTTGAAACTGGGAAACACCCTTACTGAAGTCATTGATATCTCAGGTCAGCCCCCAACACTAGAACTCTTGCCAGATATCCAGAATGCTCTACTGGATTTTTCGATCAGACAACGAGCCTTAACCAGAGCTAGCAGGATAATAAACTCCATCGAAGAGAGCATCAAAATGGCTGTTTGGTATTCTCCGGATTGGCTCAGTGACACCTTAAGCCAGCTTCCCTTGCAGTTTCAACAGGCCTGTGAACGTTGGCGTGGATTGTATAAAGCTGCTCTCCATCAGCAAGAGGTGCAAAACAAGATCATTCTCGATGCATCAAGAAAACAATCTGATAAAGACCAGGCTAAACGCCTCAGGAGAGAAGCTGAGTCCCAATTGGAACTTCTTACGACTTCAAGTGGAGCGATTCAATCAGATTTCTATAGTTATCGTTATTTTGCCAGTGAAGGCTTTCTACCTGGCTACAATTTCCCCCGCCTACCTCTGTCTGCCTTCATCCCGGGAAGAAGATTAAAGAGTGGTAAGGATGAGTATCTCTCAAGGCCTCGATTCCTGGCTATTACAGAATTCGGACCGAGGTCATTTGTTTACCATGAAGGTTCCCGCTATATCATCCACCAGGTTATCATGCCTGCCCAGGATGAACAGAACAATGTTGCGACCAGCGAAGCCAAGTTATGCCCTCAATGTGGATATTTACATACTGATGGAACTAAGGAATATATCTCTCAGTGCAATGTATGCGAACATTGTGGCAGCCAATTAGATGCACCGATTCCTAACCTATTCAGGCTCCAAAACGTGGTAGCCAAACGTAGGGATCAGATCAATTGCGATGAAGAAGAGCGCTTGAAACTTGGTTTCGATATCCGTACTACCATACGTTATGCTGTACGATCAGGTCGCTTATCTTGTATAAGTGCCAAAATCATGCGTGGTGATGAGTGCTTGGGAACCCTGACATATGGTGATTCAGCCATGATCTGGCGCATCAACATGGGTTATAGAAAGCGCATAAGTGGTGAACCTGAAGGGTTCTGGCTGGATACTGAACGTGGATATTGGGCAAAGAGGCAGGACGAAGATGGGGATGATGATTCACCTATGGGTAAATCGAAGATACTAGTTCGTCCTTTTGTAAGTGACACCAAGAATTGCCTCTTGTTTGAGCCTCAGGTTAGTGTGAGTGACACAATTCTCGCCTCTCTACAGGCAGCCTTGAAGAATGCCATCCAGAGGGTGTTTGAATTGGAAGATAACGAACTTTCAGCTGAATCGTTACCGTCGAGAGACAATAGAAAGTCTATCCTCTTCTACGAGTCTACAGAAGGTGGAGCTGGGGTTCTGAAACGGGTTATAGACGTGACTGGCTTTAAACGTGTCATCAAAGAAGCAATAGAACTCTGCCACTTTGATCCCATATCGTTTGAAGACCTATTAAAATCACCACACGCGAAGGAGCCCTGCGAAGCTGCCTGTTACGATTGTCTGATGAGCTATTCAAACCAAACCGACCATGAGTTGCTTGATCGCAAAGCGATTATCGATATACTTATCAGTCTTCTCAGTTCAAACTTGTCCCGCTCATCCAGTGAATTCTCTCGGGCAGAGCATTATGAGAGGCTTAGGAAATTGGCGGGCTCAGATCTTGAACTTAAGTGGTTAGATTATATTTATAAAGGTGGACTCATCCTGCCAACGCACGCTCAAGAACTCATCGAATCATGCCATACCAGACCAGATTATCTCTACAGTGATAAATACGTAGCCGTCTATATCGACGGCCCCATCCATGATTCACCAAATCAAGCGAATAAAGACAAGAAAATACAAGAAGATTTGGAGGATACTGGCTGGCACGTTATCAGATTCCGGTATGATAAAGACTGGCCGGAGATTATCGCTGCTAATGAGAACATCTTTGGGGAGAAGTAAGGCAATGGATTCGCCGAGTTCATCCAATCTTGTCTCACTGCCCCGACAATCGCGCAGAATATTTGAACTCACGCTAAAGCTGATTAACGATATGTATAGAAAATGCCAGTTTCCTATCCATACCACCATCCATATGTATAGAAAAAATCGCTTTCTTGGACATATGCCTTATCATATGTACAGAAAATGCCCAAATATTGGACACGTCCAGTTGATGTGGGCAGAATACTTTCGCTGTATGCATCAAGGATGTATTTATGAAATTTGTTCTTAAGAATTTGCCCCCGGAGACTGATCTGGAGACCACTTCAGTCCTCAAGAAAGCAGCTTCCGCTCACCGGTTTCTTGCTGAACTAAAAGGGGTGTCCGCCACAATTCCCAATCAATCAATTCTGATCAATACCCTTTCGCTTCAGGAAGCTAAGGATAGTTCAGCAATAGAGAATATCATTACTACTCATGACGATCTGTTTCGTGAGGAAATATTCCCAGAATACGCGTTGAGCGCAGCCGCAAAAGAAGTCAGCAGCTATGTATCTGCCTTAAAAAAAGGGTACTCACTTGTTAAGAGTTCCGGATTGCTAACTTCCAATCAAATCATCGATATCCAGGCAGAAATGGAAAAAACCCGTTCAGGTTATCGTAAACTGCCTGGCACTGAGCTACGAAACGAGCAGACAGGTGAGACCGTCTATATTCCTCCGCAAGACCCTCATGAAATCATTAGCTTAATGTCTAATCTCGAAAATTACATCAACGATAACACCCTTAGTGATGTTGATCCCTTGATAAAGATGGCTGTTATTCACTACCAATTCGAGAGTATTCACCCATTTTACGATGGTAATGGACGCACCGGACGCATCATCAATGTCCTATACTTGGTGCTGGAGGATTTGTTAGACATCCCAGTTTTGTATCTCAGCAGATCCATCGTTAGAAATAAGGGTAGGTATTATAGTCTCCTCCAAAAGGTTAGAGATGATGCTGCCTGGGAAGATTGGATTTTATTCATGCTAGATGCTGTGGAAGAAACATCTAAACAGACTATCTTGATGGTTATGCAAATCCGCAAAGCCCTTCAGGATTACAAGCAGTTCATCCGGGCAAAGTACAAGTTTTATTCACAGGATTTGATCAATAATCTCTTTTTTCACCCCTACACCAAGATTGAGTTTATCATGCAAGACATCAAGGTCAGTAGACACACTGCCACCAAGTATCTGGATGCTCTCTGTGAAGATGGATTGCTAAAGAAGCAGAAGATTATCCGCACCAATTACTACATAAACACCGCCCTTTATAGCATCTTGACGAAGGAATTGTAAATGGTCTGCCCCCCACTTACTACCTCGCAATCTGACCATCTCACTAACTCAACCAACACCACTTACTCCATCGGCTCTCTGGTTACCGCCCGTGGCAGAGAATGGGTAGTCTTACCCGACTCGACTGATGAACTGATTATCGTCAAACCTCTAGGCGGAAGCGATGATGAGATAACCGGAATCCTGACTTCCTTGGAACCTGTAAAACCAGCTTCGTTCAATTTACCTGATCCATCTCGATTGGGAGATTTCCAATCCTGCAGATTACTCCGGGATGCTCTCAGATTAGGATTTCGCAATAGTGCCGGACCTTTCAGATGCTTTGGCAGATTGGCTGTTGATCCCCGTCCCTACCAGTTAGTCCCTCTAATGATGGCTCTCAAGCTCGATCCCGTGCGTTTACTTATAGCCGATGATGTGGGTATTGGTAAGACCATAGAGGCTTGCCTGATCGCCAGAGAACTCTTAGACAGGGGTGAGATTACCCGGCTCTGTGTTCTCTGTCCTCCCCATCTGGCAGAGCAATGGCAAACGGAGCTAAGCACAAAGTTTCATATTGATGCAGAACTGGTGCTGGGTAGCACTGTGCGTAGATTGGAGCGCAATTGCCGCGCCAATGAATCTATCTTTGAGGTCTATCCCCATACAGTGGTATCAATAGACTATATCAAAAGCGACCGTCACAAAGCCGAATTTCTACGGACTGCCCCAGAACTGATTATCGTGGACGAAGCCCATACTGCCAGCTTTGATGATACTGGAAGCAGTAGCCGGCATCAACGTTATGATCTGGTTAAAAAACTCAGCCAAAGTCCTGACCGCCATATACTCTTGGTAACCGCAACACCCCACTCTGGTAACGAAAACGCTTTCCGTTCGCTCCTGACTATCTTGAACAAAGATATTGCTGAATTCCCAACTGACTTGACCGGGTCACAAAACGAGCAGTATCGCCGCAGAATAGCTCAGTTTTTTATCCAGCGCCGTAGGGTGGACATAGAGAATTACCTGAAGGAAAAGACTGTGTTTCCCACCCCTGAATCTAAGGAGCTGCATTATAACCTATCTGCGCCATATCGTGATTTGTTTAGCAAGGCTCTGGATTATGCCCGGGAGATAGTCTCTGACAAGACGAATAGTCAGCATCGGCAAAGGGTGCGTTGGTGGTCAGCCTTGGCTCTGTTGCGTGCACTTGCTTCCAGCCCTGCCGCGGCAGCCGCTACCATGCGCAATCGCAGTGCCACTTTGGAAACAGAATCGGTTCCAGAAGCTGATGAACTGGGCAGACGCCTGATCATGGACATTGATGATCAGGATACTGCCGATGCCAGCGATATTTTGCCCGGCAGCGATTCATCTCCTGAAGCTGATGAGAATATGCTCAGTCGCAGAAAACTGCTGGCGATGGCAAAGGCTGCTGATTCTCTGTACGGAGACCAGGATGCAAAAATGCTTGGACTCATCCAACCCCTCAAAGACCTGATAAAAGCTGGCTTCAGTCCCATCATCTTTTGCCGCTTTATCCAGACAGCAGAATACCTTGCAGAGCAACTCAGAGAACGGCTGCCCAAGTCGATCCAGATAATGCCCATCACCGGTCTGTTACCTCCCGAGGAGCGGGAAGATCGGGTAAAAGAAATTGCAAAATTCCCATCTCGAATACTGGTCTGTACGGATTGCCTCTCCGAAGGTATTAACTTACAGGATCATTTTGATGCTGTCATTCACTATGACCTCAGTTGGAATCCTACTCGCCATGAACAGCGAGAAGGCCGTGTAGATCGTTTTGGGCAGCCACACTCGACTGTCCGCATGCTTACCTATTATGGGATGGATAACCAGATTGATGGCATCGTTCTGGATGTATTGCTCCGTAAACACAAGCAGATCAAGTCATCCATCGGAATCTCCGTGCCTGTTCCTGCCGATACCGAAGCTGTGGTGGAAGCCATCTTTGAAGGTCTTCTACTCAGGGAACAGTCTGGAAGAGGAGATCAACTCATGATCGCCGGTTTTGATGAATTCTTCAAAGACGATAAGAAGAAACTGCACGATGCTTGGGAGAATGCCAAGGAAAAGGAAAAACGAAGTCAAACCATGTTTTCCCAGATGGGTCTTGCCGCCAGAGTTGATGAGATCAGAGCGGAGCTTGATTCCATCAGAGACTCTATCGGCTCACAACTAAATATCAAAGAATTCGTGAAACAGACCTTCACCCGCTATCATGCTGTGATAAGAGAAGCAAAGAACTCGTATCAGATTGATCTTAGTCCTGTTCCTTCTTTAGTAAAAGAAACCTGTGGCATTCTGCCTGATAAAATTACGGTCAGTTTCGATCTGCCAGTACAGGAAAAGGAAATCTATCTCTCACGCACCCATCCTATAGTCGAAGGCTTAGCTGATCTGGTGATGAGCACAGCTTTGGATAGTGAAAATACCCACTCAATCGCCAGCCGTGCAGGAGTCATCCGCACTGCTTCAGTAGAGCGCAGGACTACCCTTTTACTACTTAGGTACCGCTTCCATATCAATCAGCTTTACGAAGATAAGATATATCGCAGCTTGGTGGAGGACTCCCAGATCGTGGCTTTTACGGGCTCACCTGAAGCTCCTGTCTGGCTTACAGAAAATGATGCTAAAGCTCTGCTGAGTGCTATGCCCTCAGATAATGTTCTGCCCCAGCAAGCTCAAGCTCAGATCGAGCGGGTAATTGACAATTATGCATCTCTTCTGCCGATCATAAATAGCTTTGCCCAAAAGCGTTCCACAGAGCTACTTGCTTCTCACCTCCGAGTGCGCGATGCTGTCCTGCTTAAACGTTCGCAAAAACCCGACATCAAACCTGAACTGCCTCCGGATGTGCTTGGCATCTATGTTTATTTGCCAAGTGGCGAATTGGGGAGGTAGCGAGATATGAATACAAGATTGTACTCTGCAATCAACTCGGAAGCAAAACGCTTCCGAGTAAGTTCCGAGTTAAATTTTGACTATGCTTTAATACCTATATTGCAGGTAATTGAGCCCATAAAGATTTTGTTTGAGCATCAGTTAAGCACTTTCACTGGGAGTCCTCTATGGAACTGACAAACTATCTGCAACAAGAAGAAGGGAAGACCCTAGAATTCAAGGAAAACTGCTATTCTCTGAAGAATATCATTAAAACTGTCATAGCATTTGCCAACACTTCTGGAGGAACGCTTCTGATCGGTATTAGTGACAATAAAGAGGTTGTTGGCATAGATGAACCGCTAAAGGATGAACAAAGGCTATCAAGCGCTTTTGCTGATAGTATCAAACCTCTTTTGATTCCAGATATTTCCATCATCACTTATAGGGAGAGGAGTGTCATCGTTATTTGTGTTCATCACTCGTTTGCTCCCTTTTATCTCGCATCTGAGGGTCAGGAGAAAGGTGTTTACATACGATTGGGTTCAACAAATCGACAAGCAGATCTCGATACAATAGAAAGTATCCGCCGATGGGCGAGAAATACTGCTTACGATGAACTCCCTTGTCCCGACCTCAACTCTGAAGCGATTGACTTCAGAGTGGCTTCAGAGTTGTTTTCCAAGAGGTCAAGAACCGTTGATAATAAAGCACTTCTCGCATTGGGGATTTTCACTGAGCAAGGAAAGACTGTGGTTCCTACTATTGGGGGAGTCCTACTATTTGGCTCTGACCGAAAACGATTTTTTCCCGATGCAATTATCCGTTGCGCTCGCTTTGAGGGTATCTCCAAAACTCGCTTCATAGACCAGTTAGATATTGATGTCAACCTTCCTGAATCTGTGGAATCGGTTATCCAGTTTATCAGAAAACACATATTGGTAGGACTTAGTATCGAAGGGATTCACAGCTCTGAACTGCCACAATATCCCTTAAAGGCGATTCGTGAAGCCGTTATCAATGCGATAGTCCATGCCGATTACTCCATAAAAGGAATGAACATCAGGATATCCATCTATGATGACAGAATCGAGATTACCAACCCCGGGTTATTACCATTTGGGATGTCGGTTGAATCAGCACTTTCAGGAATGTCTAAACTTAGGAATCGTGTGATCGGAAGAGTTTTCAAAGAGCTGAATCTTATCGAACAATGGGGTACTGGTATTGCCCGCATTGTTGAAGAATGCGATGCAGCTCATTTACGGCCTCCAAGATTTGAGGAAATTGGTACTGCCTTCCGAGTTACGCTGTATGCTGGCAAGAAAATCGATTTGAAACTCGATAAATGGGAAGTACATCTGATAGAATACTTGAAATTGAAAAATGAAATTCTTACTAAAGAGGCAGCTGATTTGTGGGAAGTATCAGAGCGTACAGCCAGGTCAAGATTACTCAAAATGATTGATAAGGGGCTTATCACAGAGGTCAAAACCAGTCCAACAGATCCCAAAAAGGTCTATGTCCTCAAGAACAGGAGCCTCCATGCCTAAGCGTAGCAGTATTTTCAATACCATCCGCACCGAAGGAGCCATCCTCCCTGCAGAGCTGCTGCAGAGGATTGTTAGTGGTGACGCCACTCTGGAAGGTCTTAAATCCACAGACTACCACTTAAGCCCTAGTGAACGCTTAGGTGAAGCTGCAACCCGTTCCTGGAACCGCCTCATCGGTGTCTGGCAGACCTATCGTGACATAGTGGATAATCTTTCTGAGGAAGCCATTGGCACCACCGAGACACGCGAACGCTGGCTCCTTCCTCTATTCCAGGAGTTGGGATATGGAAGGCTACAGACTCAAAGGTCTATCGAGATTGAGGACAAAACCTATCCCATCAGTCACAAGGCATCCGAACCTGTTGCCATTCATCTGGTCAGCTTCCGATGGGATCTGGATAAACGTCCCACCTCACCACTTACCAAACTTACCACTTACCACTTACCAAAATTCTCTCCCCATTCCCTGATGCAGGAGTTTCTAAACCGTAGCGATGATCACCTCTGGGGTATCCTTTCCAATGGCCTCAAGCTCCGGATCTTGCGAGACAATGTATCCCTAACCCGCGCTGCCTATGTGGAGTTTGACCTGCAAGCGATGATGGATGGAGTTGCCTACAGCGATTTCTTCTTGCTATATCTGCTTTGCCATCAGTCCCGAGTGGAAGTAAAGACAGATGAAACAGGCAGAGTTCTGCCCCCTGAAACCTGCTGGCTGGAAAAATGGTACAACGCTTCCATCAAAGACGGTGTCCGTGCCCTGGATGAGCTTCGTAATAATGTCCAATCTGCCATCGAGTCACTTGGTGCTGGTTTTCTCTCCCATCCCGCCAATACTGAACTCAGGGATAAACTCCGCTCCAGCGCTCTTACCCTGCAGGACTATTACCATCAGGTCTTGCTGCAGGTATATCGTCTGCTCTTTATCTTTGTTGATGAAGATAGGGACTTGCTAATTCCCAATGATGTCTCTGAAAAAGTTAAACAGACCTATCTCAAGTATTATTCCACCTATCGGATCAGGGAACTTGCCCGCAACAAAAGAGGAACCCGGCATTCTGATCTCTGGCAGCAGCTAAATTTGCTTTTTAACGGCTTATATGACGGCAACCCGGCACTCGGACTGCCAGCCTTGGGTTCTTTCTTGTTTAGAGCTTCTTCTACTTTAGGAATGGCTAATTGTGAGATAGCCAATAGTGAATTACTTGTCGCAGTCCGCTACCTCTGCTATACGCAAAAGAACAATATCTTCCAACCCATAAACTATCGTAATCTAGGGCCAGAAGAACTCGGTTCAGTCTATGAATCTCTCTTGGAGATGCATCCTGAGATCAATCTGGATGCAGGTTATTTCAAACTCAACATTGTCTCTGGTTCGGAACGTAAGACCACTGGAAGCTATTATACGCCTTCTTCTCTGGTTAACTGCCTCTTGGACTCTGCGTTGGAACCGGTAATTGCTGATGCAGTAAGTGGAAAAGATGTAACTGGTAGAGTAGTAAGTAGTAAGTGGAAAAGCGACAGCAGCGAAGCCAACCCCCACTCACCGCTTACCACTCACCACTCACCCGAGCAAGCTCTGCTTGCTCTCAAAATCTGTGATCCCGCCTGCGGAAGCGGACATTTCCTCATCTCTGCAGCCCATCGGCTTGCCAAGCGTCTTGCTTCAATCCGGGCCGGGGAAGATGAGCCTGCACCTTCTGTCATCCAGCATGCCCTCAGAGACGTGATTGGTCACTGCATCTACGGGGTGGATTTGAATCTGATGGCCGTGGAACTCTGTAAGATCTCGCTTTGGATGGAAGCTCTCGAACCCGGCAAACCCCTAACCTTCTTGGATCATCATATCCAATGCGGAAACTCTCTCTTGGGTTGCACCCCGGCTTTACTAAAGAAAGGTATTCCCGATGCTGCCTTTACCCCTCTTACCGGAGACGATAAGGCTTATTGCTCCACGTTCAAAAAGCTGAACAAAGAAGAAAGCAAGGGAAATATCGATATCTTCAGCAGCGAAAGAGATGACTGGCTCATCAAGAGGAAACTACAACCCGGCATTAGCGCTCTGAATGATATAGCTGATGACAATTTGGCCGGGCTTAATGCCAAAGAACGAAGCTATACGGACTTTGTTCAGTCTCAGGATTATCAGAATACTAAGCTGATCTACGACGCATGGTGTGCTGCCTTTGTTTGGATCAAAGATGGCGATTCTCAGCGTCCAGAGCCTATTACATACGGCATAATGGAGAGTATTAAGAGCGATCCGGAGAATATTGATCTCTCTCTCAGGCAAGAAATCATGCGCCTTGCTGATGAATACAAGTTCTTCCACTGGCATATCGCCTTCCCTGACGTCTTTCCACTTAGCACTGATCACTCACCACTTACCAAATCCGGCTTTGATTGCATCTTGGGTAACCCTCCCTGGGAACGTGTTAAACTACAGGGAAAAGAGTTCTTTGCTGCACGAGATGAGAGCATAGCAAAAGCACTGAATGCTTCAGTTCGCAAAAAGATGATAGAAGATTTACCTCAGACCAATCCTTCCTTGTACGAGCAGTTTTTGTCAGAAAAACGGAAATCCGAAGGCTCATCATTAATTATCCGCGAAGGTGGCTTTTTCCCACTATGTGGAAGGGGTGACCTTAATACATATACTGTCTTTGCTGAACTAAATCGTATTCTTCTTGCAGCTAGTGGCAATAGTGGTTGCATCGTACCAAGTGGCATTGCTACAGACGATACGACAAAATTCTTCTTTCAGGATTTGTTTGATACCGGCTCTCTGAAAAGCCTCTATGATTTTGAGAACAATGAAGGCATATTCCCAGCAGTTGACAGTCGTATGAAATTCTGCTTATTGACCATGCGTGGCTTGAGTTTAAGAGCTAATTCAGATAAGAGCATAGCAGACTTCCTTTTCTTTGCCCACAATATAGCCGATTTAAGCAATTCTGAGCGGCATTTCCAGCTAAGTGCAGAAGACATAGCCCTCATCAATCCCAATACCCGCACCTGCCCGATCTTCCGCAGCAAACAGGATGCAGAGCTACCCAAGTATATCTATCGCCGTATTCCGGTTCTAATAAACGAAAACGACCCCGAAAATGGCAATCCCTGGAGTATATCATTCATGCGTATGTTTGATATGTCCAATGACTCCCATCTCTTCAAAACCAAACAGCAACTGGAAGATATGGGCTTTGAACTGCAGGGCAATCACTTTGTGAAAGGTGAAAAGCGCTATCTGCCATTGTATGAAGCCAAAATGATGCATCACTTCAATCACCGCTTTGGCGACTACGCAGATTTACCGGAAGGATCAGACTCCACGCAGCTTCCGGAAGTGCTTATAGCAAGGCTAAGAGACCCTGACTATGAGCCACTGCCAAGGTATTGGGTTCTGGAGGATGAAGTTACAAAAGCTGCGGGTAAAACATCAAAGTACTGGCTTGGGTTTAGGGATATTACTAATACAACTAATGAAAGAACAGTCATAACAAGCATGATTCCATATTCAGCAGTTGGACATACAATGCCCTTGATTCATGGATATTCAGATTCTGCTACGAAAACATCTCTACTCTCAATGTTAATGAACTCGTTTGTTTTGGACTGGTGTTCAAGACAATGTGTCGGTGGTACCCATCTTACATATGGATACCTAAAACAATTCCCATTTCTACCACCTTCTGCTTTTAACCAACCTAATTGCCTCCTACTTGGGAATTCTCTAACTGTTTGTGTACTAGAGTTATTATACACATCCTATAGTTTGCAGCCTTTTGCAAAGGACTGCGGCTATGATGGGTCTCCCTTTATCTGGGATGAGGATCGCCGGTTCGAAATCCGTTGTGAATTGGATGCTCTCTATTTCCATCTATACTTGGGCACTCAATCGGATTGGCAAACCCAGGGCACTCCGGAACTTCTTTCTTATCTCCCCACTCCCCGTCATGCCGTAGAATACATCATGGAGACTTTCCCCATCGTCAAACGTAAAGATGAAAAGGAATACGGCAAATACCGCACCAAACTCCGCATACTGGAAATATACGACCAAATGACCCACTGCCTCGCAACCAACACAGAATACCGCTCCACCCTCAATCTCCCTCCCGGCCCCCCCTGCGATTTAGATGGCAACTTCATCCCAGTGGATAAGTGGGACAAAAACAACTGGCCCCAACATGTTCATAGGAGATAGTACAATGCTAAATATTTCCAGCACTGATATAGAGCGATGGGTATCTGACAAATCAAGAGAAAGCCAAGGGTATCTTCCTTTACTACTGACTCGTCAAGGTACGAATGTCGTTTTCTGCTGGGCTGCCATACTTCACTTTGGCAGATAATCTGCCGAATGATTCAGAGCTGCGGTTCACACTCTGTGTATCAACGTGTAGAGAAGTAGATATCATCGGGTTATCATCGAGTGAGCACAGGATGATAACACCTTGATATCAGGTTCAGCACTGGATCGAACAAAGGGAAAGATAATAATGATTCAAAAGCTCCCTTCGGTCGCTGTGGCACTCCAAGCTTGACATGACACTACTTAGAACTCTGATTATGTCATCCGTAGCATTTAACAAGATTCGGACTCCGATGATTTGACAAAAGATGACCTTATCCCCGAAATTTACACCAGCAGAAGAGTGACACATGGGTCAGCAACAGCCGTTTTTTCTGATCAAAAATTTCCCGCTTTACAGCAGGAGCTTGTCGGGAGAATTTGTTGCTCAGAAA
>JAQWBI010000037.1 GCA_028706475.1 Candidatus Cloacimonadota bacterium | reverse complement strand
TTTTCTGAGCAACAAATTCTCCCGACAAGCTCCTGCTGTAAAGCGGGAAATTTTTGATCAGAAAAAACGGCTGTTGCTGACCCATGTGTCACTCTTCTGCTGGTGTAAATTTCGGGGATAAGGTCAACTTCATTACTCATCATTCAACCCAAATAATGTACTGGAGTAACAAACCTCTATACTATCTGTCCTGGATGAAATAAGTTTATGGGTGAACTCCAATGCATAGTTTTTCACCTGATTAATGAAGTCCAATAGACTATAAAACATATAGATATACAATAAGTTACGAAAGGTCTAATGAGTAACAATCGTATTGTCCAAGTTCATCTGTAGCACTGCAGCACCATAAATTTGAACAATGATCTATCGAACTAAGAACTTCTGAACTAACAAAAAAACACGCTCAACTTGTTAAAGCAGCACATAAAGCAATCTGTGAGATTTCTTTGATTCCGGAATTACTTGACATAAAAGAGCATGAATATAAATTGGAAAAAAACAAAATAAACATGGAGGAATCCAAATGACCTTTAACGAATTCATGGCTAAAGTCGCAGCGAAGAATCCGGGTGAACCAGAATTTCTTCAGGCAGTCAAAGAAGTTGTAGAGACAATCTGGGACGTGTATGAAAGCAACCCCCGCTTTGTAAAAAACAACATCCTCGAACGCATCGTGGAACCCGAACGCACCATTATTTTCCGCGTTCCCTGGATGGATGACAAGGGCGAAGTACATGTAAACCGCGGTTATCGTGTACAGTTTAACAGCGCAATCGGACCCTACAAGGGCGGTCTGCGTTTTCACCCCAGTGTAAACCTTTCCATCCTGAAGTTCTTGGGCTTTGAACAGATCTTCAAAAACAGTCTTACTACTCTGCCTATGGGCGGTGGTAAGGGCGGTAGCGATTTTGATGCCCGGGGTCGTTCAGATGCCGAAATCATGCGTTTCTGCCAATCCTTCATGGCCGAGCTTTTCCGCCACATTGGTGCCGATCTGGACGTTCCTGCTGGAGATATCGGTGTGGGTGCACGTGAAATCGGATACATGTTTGGCATGTACAAGAAACTCAGCAACGAATTTACCGGAGTTCTTACCGGTAAAGGCAGAACTTGGGGCGGCAGCTTAGTACGTCCTGAAGCCACTGGCTTTGGCGTGGTTTATTTCGCTCAGGAAATGCTGAAGACCAAGGGCCTCACTTTCGAAGGAAAGAGAGTAGCCATCTCTGGTTTTGGAAACGTTGCCTGGGGCGCTTGCCGCAAGATTACCGAACTGGGTGGAAAGGTTGTAACCATCTCCGGACCTGACGGATACATCTATGATGAAGCTGGCCTCAACGAAGAAAAGATCGACTATATGCTGGAATTGCGCGCTTCCAATAACGACCGTGTGAGCGACTTTGCCGACAAGTTCCCCGGCGCAAAATTCTTTGCCGGAAAACGCCCTTGGGAACAGAAAGTGGACGTGGCTATTCCTTGCGCTACTCAGAACGAATTGCACGTAGAAGACGCTAAAGCTCTTATCGCAAACGGCGTAACCTGCGTGTGCGAAGCTGCAAACATGCCTTGCACCCCTGAAGCAGTAGAAGTATTTATGAATGCTAAGATTCTCTTTGCCCCTGGCAAAGCGGCAAACGCTGGCGGTGTAGCTACTTCCGGACTGGAAATGACTCAGAACTCCATCCGTATGAGCTGGAGTGCTCCTGAAGTGGACGAGAAACTTCACGGCATCATGTGCAATATCCACGAAGCCTGCCGCGAAAACGGCACTCAGGCTGATGGCTGGGTAAACTACGTTAAGGGAGCCAATATTGCCGGCTTCTTGAAAGTAGCAACCGCTATGTGCGACCAAGGCCTCGTATAACAAACATAAAGATCAGATATAAACAGGCGGGATTAATACTCGCCTGTTTTAGTTTTCTATGAGCTCTGCCCTTTGGGAAGAGATTTATTCTCATAATCTTCACAATCTGCACATTTGAGATAAATTAATCGAAGAGGTTGGAAATGGATGAAGGAGCATAAGCACGCATGAACACATTGTTCTGGGATTATCAGGCAACATTATCAGGCTTCACGGGCAGTATAGTGTGATGGTATTTGCGATATTTTATGTATTTTTACTTGACGAATATACTGCTATTGAAAATAATCAACATAAAGCTATGAGTATAGAGTACAAGGGGGTTCAATGAACAATTACTTCATGGAGACCCATCACCATGAGTGGATTTTGACCAACAAGTTCGGAGCCTATGCTTTAGGTACCGGAAACTTGATCAATCAACGCAAGTATCATGGTTTACTGGTTGCAAGCGACAAGGATTTCAACCGTCACCATCTGGTGGCAGGGATGGAAGAGAAAGTGGAATGGCGCGGCGAGTATATTCATCTGGATAGCAATAACTACAGCAACTGTATCTATCCAGAAGGCTTTTTTCATTTGGTGAAACCCTGGCTGCGCCCCTATCCTGCTTTTCTATATTCGGCTTTACCACATCAAAATGAGATATTGATCTTCAAAGAGATCATGATGGACAGCGAAAGCAATACCACTCTGGTGAAATACAGCAATTTGGGCAAGCATCTTCTGCATTTCAATCTGCACCCAAAGTTCACCATGTGTCCTCATCATGAGATCAATAGTCACGGCAGTTTGGACTTCATTGATTATCATACTCAGATCCAGGAGACGGAGTTTGGCACAAGCTTTTCCGTACTGAGGGTAAATAACGGCATCCAGGTATTTGGCCACAGTGTAAAAGCCAATGTGATGCACAACCGCTATGTGTTTTACAATGTTTATTATCCTTGGGAAGTAATGAGCGGTTATGAGGGCATAGGCGACCAAATTAGCTTGTTCCAGATCGATTTTGACCTTGCACCTGCTGAGAGCAATTACATACTGTTTTCAGATTCCGAGATCATTGATCCCAGCGTAATGATCGAGCGAATTGAAGCGCGCTACAGCCATCTGCCCAAAGCAATGGATTTCCCCAAAACGGAAGACGCTGAGGACGATCTGCTCTCCAAGCTGGATTACGACGACAACATCCTCTTTGACAGACAGAGCTATCTGAAGATATTGGAATTTGCCCTCAAGGATTTTTGCACTGAAGACGACGTGGTGGCTGGATATCCATTTTACGGCCCCTGGGGCAGAGATACCATGGTAGTGGTAAATGCGCTATTGCACAATAGCGACAATCTGGAATTGGCAGAACGAATCTTACGCAAATACAGCACACACATAGAAAATGGCCTGATCCCCAACATGGTGGCAGAATCCGGCAGAGATGGCAATTACGACAGTATAGACGCCACTCTGTGGTACATCATCATGTTGTGGAAAGTAGGTAAAAAGAAGCAAAGCAAGGCATATTGGAAGGAAATTCTAGAACTGTCCGAGAGCATTATTGGGGCACTTTTACAAACTTCCGAGCGTCCCTATCGGGTTAGAGAAGACGGATTGATAGAATTGGATCCGGCTTTTGCCCACGGAACTTGGATGGATGTGCGCATAGACGGTAAGGCAGTATGCCCACGTTGGGGATGTCCTGTAGAAATCAACTCCCTGTGGTATAATGCGCTATGTGCCTATGAAGCCATCTGTGAAGCCTACAATACCGCTGGAAAGGGGAAGATATCAGCAAAAGCAGACTATCTGATGTTGAGTTACAAAGTAAAGGAATCCTTTAGCAAGTTCTGGACTGGAGAATATTTGGCTGACAGGCTGGAGGGAGACAAGCCAATCGTCGAGATACGTCCCAATGCCATCATTGCGCTGTCCCTGCCTTGGACTCCGGTATCTTTGGACATCATGAAACAAGTATTGGAGCGCACTTTTACCGAACTTTATACCTTCTATGGCATTCGCACTCTTAGTCCCAAAGACTCCAGATTCCGTAAGAAATACTACGGAACTCAGCGAGAGCGCGATATGGCGTATTACAACGGTAGCGTGTGGGCCTGGCTGTTTGGCCCTTTCTGCGGTCTCTATATGAAGGTTTACGGAGCTCAAAAGAGCGAAGATGAGATAGTGAAGACTATCGGCGACCTGATTGGTGTATTGAGAAATAGCTTCATGAGGGGACACATCGCTTCCGTGGCAGAAGTATGGGACGGAGATCATCCGCATTTCCCCAAGGGCGCTCCGGCTCAGGCATGGAGTGTGGCAGCCCTATATAACATTGAAACCTATCTGGAGAAGATGGGAGCGAAGATATGAAAATCTTGATGTTCACTTGGGAGTTTCCCCCGCTCATTTCCGGAGGATTGGGGATGGCATGCTATGGCATGGTGAAGTCCCTGCTCGCTTTGGGAATCAAGATCGATTTGGTGTTGCCTACCAGAGAGGAAGTATATTTCCCTCTGCGCGAAGAAAGTGACGTGGACACTCTGCCCACCGTCTTCATGGATCCCAAAAAGCAAGTGAAGTACAAAAGTATGCAGTTTCACGACACCATAGAGCGCTTGGAATACATAGGGATCAGCGAAAGGCCGGAATCATATTTTCAACTTGCGGATATAAAGCGTTATGCCAGCTCAGTGAAGGAGGAATATTGGTATTCCAAA
Source organism: Candidatus Cloacimonadota bacterium (assembly GCA_028706475.1). Classification (NCBI taxonomy): domain Bacteria; kingdom Pseudomonadati; phylum Candidatus Cloacimonadota; species Candidatus Cloacimonadota bacterium. The sequence continues at coordinate 13,501 of JAQWBI010000037.1, read as the reverse complement.
ACAGTAGGCAATGATAAAAATGAACTTTGGACACAGATGACCTCCAACCTATTCGGAGAAGAAGACCTTATCCGTAAAGTTCAGGAATACACCTTACGGGCAGAACGCGTGGCGAAAATGCTGGAGTACGACATCATCCACGCTCACGATTGGCTTACCTATCCTGCTGGGATGTTGGCGCGGAAGATTAGCAATAAACCGCTTGTAGTCCACATTCACGCTACAGAATTTGACCGTGCAGGCGGACCAGGAGATGAACGCATCCACAAAATAGAACACGCGGGAATGACCTATGCAGACAAAGTAATTGCTGTATCAAAATACACTGCACAGATGATTATGAGCCGCTATCGTATCGATACAGGCAAAATCCGTATCATTCACAATGCCTTTACCATCTCTGAAGACGCAGTGCTTAGTAAAGAACGAATCTTCCGGGGTCCTGTGATCCTCTATTTGGGACGTATTACTTTGCAAAAGGGGCCAGATTACTTTTTAGATATGGCACAAAGAGTGTTGCAGACTCATCCCGATGCCAGATTTATAATGGCAGGCACGGGGGATATGAGCAGGCGTCTCTTGCGAAGATCGGCAGCAGTAAAGCTGAAGAACCGTTTTCTGTTTACTGGATTCCTGAATCGAAAGCAAGTGGAGAAGATTCTAAGGGCAGCAGATATCTATGTATTACCATCCGTATCGGAACCGTTTGGCATCAGTCCCCTGGAAGCAATGGCTTACGGAATCACATCCATCATCTCAAAGCAATCCGGAGTATCCGAGGTAGTTCAACACGCATTTAAGATAGACTACTGGGATGTCGATCTGTGGGTGGAGACCATCAATCACCTCATTGAAAACCCGAAGTACTGTTCCAAGATAGGCATCGAAGGCATGAGGGAAGTGAATAAGATTCAATGGGAAGAAGCTGCGGAAAAGATCAGACAATTGTACAGCTCAGCTTTGGCAGAGTATATCCGAACGCATTGAGGGGGAAGCATTATGTTATACATAGTATTTTATTTTCAAGTGCACCAACCCTTTCGCCTAACTCATTATAATGTATTAGATATCGGACAAAACAGCCCGATGTTTGATGACAGGATGAATAGGGAAGTAATGCAAAAAGTGGCTGAGAAGTGTTATTTACCAACGAATAAGCTGCTTCTCGAACTCATCAAGAAGCATGAGGGACAGTTTAAGGTAGCATTCTCGATCACCGGCACCGCCATCGAGCAATTCAAGTTATACAGCCCAGAGACTCTGGAGTCTTTTAAAGCCTTGGTGGAGACAGGCTGTGTGGAACTGCTCGGAGAAACTTATTTCCATTCTCTATCCTTTTTGTACGACTCAAATGAGTTTCTGGATCAGGTAGCCTTACATCGTGATCTGATGAAAGAGGAATTTGGCTATTACACCGAAACCTTTAGAAACACAGAGCTCATTTATCAGGATAGGCTCTCAGACCTGATATACGAGATTGCGGGATTTAAAACCATTCTCACCGAGGGAGTAGACAGAGTATTGCAATGGCGTTCTCCGCTATATGCCTACAAGAACTATTCCAAGCGGATAAATCTGCTGTTCAAGTATTATCAATTGGCAGACGACATCGCCTTTCGCTTCTCCAATCGAGACTGGCCAGAATATCCCCTTACCGTGGACAAGTTTGTAAGCTGGATCGATAAGTTGACCTTGAATGAAAGCAAGGGACGCAATCAGTTTCTGAATCTGTTTATGGATTACGAAACCTTTGGAGAGCATCAATGGGCTACCACTGGTATTTTTGACTTTATGCGCCATTTTCCCAGCGCTGTATTGAAGTATCAGCATCTTGGCTTTGCATTTCCCAAAGAAGCTGCAGAATTGGCAAATTATCAACAGGAATCCATCAGCTTCCCCGATCCCGTTTCGTGGGCAGATGCGGAGCGAGACCTTTCAGCATGGTTGGGAAATGATATGCAGCATAATGCGATAGAGACGCTCTACGATCTCTTTGACAAGGTAAAAGCAAAGGGTGATCCGGAGCTTTTGCGCACAATCCGCATGCTTAGTACATCGGATCACTTCTACTATATGTGTGCCAAATACTTCCAAGATGGAGACGTTCACAAGTATTTCTCGCCATACGACTCTCCAGATCAGGCATACATCTATTACATAAATGCTCTGGCAGAGCTGGAAGAAAGACTTTTGAGGTATCAATGACTAAAGGAAAAGTTCTGATTCTGGAAGATGATGTCGTTTTGGCAGATCAGGTAGCTTTGATCTTAAATAAATTCAATTACGATGTACTTATCACAGCTAATTCCGATGTCTTTTTTGAAGAACTACGGATATTCAATCCTGACGTAATTCTGTTGGATGTGTATCTGGTGGGCAGCAAACTGAATGGTATCCAAGTTCTGAAGCATTTGAAAGACAAGATGGATTTGAACTATAAGGTAATAGTGATTTCCGGAGAGGTTAGCTCCAGTCAGGTACAGGAAATCCGCTCACTCGGCGCATATCACTTCATCGAGAAAGGCAGCAGTTTCAGCACCAATCAATTGCTGCTGCACATAGACAACGCCATCACATTGAAACGGCAGGAAGAGGAACACATCGGGCTTCAGATTGAATACATTAACATGAAGAAGCAATTTACCCGCAGCTTTCCTTTCATTGGGGAAAGCGAGGCCATCAAACAGGTTCGGGAAAAGATCCACAAATTGGCAGAGGTGGACGAGGATCTATTTCTGATTGGGGAGACTGGTACCGGAAAGGAAGTAGCCGCAAATTACTACTATACTAGCTCAAAACGCTTCGGAAAGCCTTTTCATACGCTAAATTGCTCCGCATTGACCGAAACCCTGATCGAGAGCGAACTGTTTGGTCATGTGAAAGGCAGTTTTACCAGTGCAGACAGAAATAAAACTGGATTCTTTGAAGAGTGTAGCAGTGGGTTGCTGTTTTTGGATGAGGTCACAAATCTATCGCTGAAGTCTCAATCCAAGATTTTGAGAGCCATAGAAAACAAAGAAATTCAGGTAGTGAGCGGCCCCATGAAAAAGGTATCAACACGCCTCATCTTTGCTTCAAATGCAAATATGGACTTGCTTAAAGATCCCGATATATTTCGAAGGGATCTATACTATCGCATAGAGGGTAATATAGTGGAAATGCCCCCATTGCGTGAGCGCGGAGAGGACATCCTCTTGCTGATGAGTTTCTTCCTTACAAGTTTCTCACATCAATACAACATTAGTGACCAGCTGGATCTCACTACATTGAAAAGCAGTCTGCTTGATTATGCCTGGCCGGGTAATATCCGTGAATTGCGAAACTTCTGTAAATTCATGATGATCAACGAGAAGAGCATTACAAACTCAACCATTATGAAACATCTGGAACATAAACTGAATGGTAAGGACAAGGACTGTTGCGGGGAGAACATGAAGTATCTAGATATCCCCACTCTGAAAGAGAGTATAGCACAGTATGAACGAGACTATCTGGTTCATCATCTGGAACTTAACGGCTGGCAAGTATCTAAAACCGCCCGTCAAATTGGAATTGAACGTACCACTTTGTACAAAAAGATAAAACAGTTCAAGATAAACACTTTTATAGAGGAATAGATTACTAATGCTAAAAGACAATCTGGGCTTACGTTTGTTTGCCCTGTTGCTGGCAATTTTGATCTGGCTACAATCCGTATTGGTATCTGAACACCGTAGCATAGTATCTTTACCAGTAAACTTAAGAAACATGCCCCAAAACATCACTCTGGAAAACTTGCCACAACACATCCCCTTCGAAGTGAAAGGCAAAGGCCTGGATATTATCCGCTTGATGATGGCCAAACCCAGAGTAAACATCGATGCCGGTGAAATTACTCCAAATACCGAGCTTCTCTCTTTGCAAAACTATGCCATCGACATGCCTGAGAACATCAATGTGAACCTCCTGGGGCCAGCAGAAACAGATCAATTGGCCATTCAAGCCGATGTGTTCCATCAGAAAACCGTAGGTATTGAGCTCAACTTTGCAGATGAAGCCAGTAAAGAACGAATGAAGGAACTACGCTATACTTTAAATCCTTCCAAGGTGACCATATTCGGTCCTAAAAGCCGTATAAACAGCATCTCAAAGATTCAAAGCAGAGCCATCACTCTGGAAATGCTCTCCGAGGCAAGGCAATATCTGGAATTGCAGATTCCGGATACTGACATCAGCGCATCGGTTAAAACCGTATTGTTAAGCATCTCTGGAGCTCAAGAGAGCAGTAAGGTATTTCCCAATATCGCTTTGAGTAGGAACTATATACCTTCCATGATAGCCGTGAAAGTATCCGGTTCCGGAGCAGCATTGGACAGATTGACAATCGAACAGATAAAAGCAGAAGTAAGCGAGGAGGCAGACGAGAACGGCCTATACAAAGTTAATCTTGTCTTACCTGATGATATTCAGGTGATCGCCATCACTCCCGATATGGTTCGCAAACGCAGATGAATCTGATTCTGGCCTTTGAATCCTCTTGCGACGATACATCTGTGGCAATTTTGGATACCGATTATAAAGTGTATTCAAACCTAATATCAGGGCAACCTGAACATCTGGAATTTGGAGGTGTCTTACCAGAGCTTGCCTCCCGTTTGCATATGAAGAACATTATGCAGCTCAGCGAATTGTCCTTGCAGAAAGCGGGTGTAACTCTTCAGGATATCTCTGCAATTGCCGTTTCCATCAATCCCGGTTTGATTGGTTCTTTGATAGTGGGTCTCGCTTTTGCAAAGAGTCTGGCCTGGAGTTTACAGATTCCCTTGCTTACAGTAAACCATCTTCTGAGTCATATCTTTGCGAACTACATCGATCATCCAGAGTTGGAACCTCCCTTTTTGGCCTTGGTAGTCTCAGGAGGGCACACGGAGATGGTTCATTTCCGAACCAATACAGAGTTTGAGGTTATCGGAAAGACCTTGGATGATGCTGCTGGAGAGACCTTTGATAAAGCGGCCAAACTGATGGGACTGGGCTTCCCCGGAGGCCCCTTGATTGATAAGCTTGCCTTGACAGGGAGCGATAGCTTTGTAAAACTGCCCAATCCCCTTCCTCAGAAGGATAACTTCAACTTCAGTTACAGCGGATTGAAAACAGCAATACGCAACTATATTCAAGATCAAGATGAGGCTTTTTTGAAGGATCACACCTGCGACATCGCCGCATCTATCCAATCAGCAATAGTGGAACCTTTGATAACTAAGACCGTTCGAAAAGCAAGAGAGCTGAAGGTTTCCAAGATACTATTGGCCGGAGGAGTAGCAGCAAATACTGCTCTGCGTAAGGGAATGAGCAATCGAGCTGCTATGAAGGGCATAAATGTGTATTATCCTTCACTATCCCTGTGTATGGACAACGCAGCAATGGTAGCCGCTGCAGCCATCCCCAAGTACAAGGCTGGTCTCTATGCACCACTATCGGTAAATGCAAATTCACTAAAGGGGACAAAGCTTCTATAAGCAATTCGGTTGTAGTTCTGTATCTTTAATAATCCATAAAGAGAAAGGAATAATGCATTATATCATAACAGGAAATAGCGATATTAGTAGATACAGCAACTCGCCCGATGCAGGGACAATTGTAATGAGTGGGGAAGAGCTGGTGAATTGCGGCATACGTTTTAGTGATCAGGACAAGGTCTATGTGCCTTCGGAGAGTTCATTGAGCATCGTGATGGAGCACATGGACAACAGGGACTGCACAGAGGGAATCTTGAAACTGAAAGACAAATATAGCTGTCGGGTAGCCCTGAAACCCTTGTATCCAAAGTTCCGGTTTTGCACAATGGCCCTGAAAGACTTACCAAAGTTTGATATTAAAGCTGAAAAGATCGTGATAAAGCCACGCAAGGGATTCTTTGGCGCTGGTGTGCGAATAGTAGAGCGGGGAGCTAATCTGAATGATGTAGCACAAGATATTCGGCGTGAAGTACTTGAAAAAGCACGCTTCTTTCCGGAATCCGTGCTAAGTAAAGAAGAGTTTGTAGCAGAGGAGTACATTGAGGGAGAAGAATACGCAGTCGATATGTATTATGACCACTTGGGAAAACCTACAATTATGAACATATACAAGCATCCGGAAGCTATGAACAAGCACTACGACCATCTGATGTATTACAGCAACAAGTCCCTCTTCGATGCTTATCTGCCTACGTTCGAGAATCTCTTCCATAAGCTTGGTGAAGCGTTACAATTAGTGAGTTTCCCTATTCATGCCGAGTTCAAACTGCACAACGGAGAATTTGTGCCGATAGAATTCAATCCTATGCGGTTTGGTGGTTTTGGCCTTAGTGACCTCACATACTTTAGTTTTGGCTTTCAGCCCATATCATTCTATTTTGGGGATCAGCATACAGATTGGTATGAAATGTGGCAAAGCAGAGGTGGAACCCATTACGCCTTCATTCTGGCTTACAACAGTGCGAAAGTAGATAGCAGAAACATGCAACCCAATCACGACAAGCTATGGAAATACTTGACAGACAGAGTTGAGATAATCAACTATGTGAAGCTGGATTATCGTGAATATCCGGTATTTGCCATAGCTTACGTAAAATCAGATGATGAGAATGAACTGCTGAAGCTTTTAAGTTTGGAGTTTGACGACTTCTTCTCTTAGCGCAATATAAGTTTGGATACCAGAAGGCTCTATAGTTCATAATTCTTGTGCTTCAAAGGAAAATTTGAGTCATACATATAGATAACAATTGTACCCTCTCCGGGATATCAACAGTAGTACGGAACAAATAATGCTTGACTATTTAGCAGTGCATTGTAGAATGCAGAATAACATTATTATGATTGATTTATATATACATAGGAGAATCCATGAAAAAAGCCATGCTATTAATTGGGATACTTTCCATATTGGTATCCTTACCCGCTTACCTCATTGAAAATGCCTCGTTGGAGAACTTCCTGATTCGAAGTGAAGAAGCCTGCGCTTATGACAACTGGGTATCTCATATCGCGGAAGGAATCGCATCGCCGAACTACAATCTTTATGCACCTTTCGACCCTCAGACCAATGGTTTTGGTGATTACCGAGTCCCTACAACTGCAGAATTGAACTCCTGGGGAGAGATCGTTGATCTCTTCCTGCTAGGACGCTTGGATGAAGCGCAAGCAATAATAGACAGCGTTGGATTCCCCTATCAGGCTTTGGTATTCAACGATTCGGACACTGGCAGTAGATATTTTATGCTTCGAGAAGTTCCGGACATGAGCTTTACTGATACGAACGGCACTGAAGACGACTATGACGATGAACACGGTGCCTTCTCTTATGGTTGGGGTTTATACATCTACAGACCGCAATCCACTCGCCCAATTATCATTACTGTACCTCACTCTACCGATGACTTTGCCACCTCGATAATCGGCTATGATTGCCTCTCCACTTGGAATGCTTCATTTCTTTTGATAAATGGTGCAGGACGTGAAGTAAAGTGGACAAATTCAGGCAGTTATACAAACTCCAAATCCATATCTGACCCTACAAGGACTGAAGCCCATCCATACAATGTTGCTTACAAAAAATTTGCCGATAAGATACGGGCTCAATTTGGCAGACGTGAGTTTTCCTTTCAGATTCATTCTTACGACTGGAATCGACACGTAGGTTATACTGATAATCAGATATCTGCAGGGAACAACAAGATGTGTCCAAACTTACCAATTCGTGACCTCAGCAGCTTGAAACAGGATCTGATTAATAAAGGTGATCATCTCATGATCGCTGCAAATACCATCGGTATTCATGAAGATGTGTTTCTGAATCAATACTACTCTGTAAACTACAGTATCCACGACTTTACTTTTAGCGATGGTTTCAACGAGTATCCCGTGAACGACATGATAGACCTACCTGCATATTCCCAAAACCGCCAGATGATTTACACTCTGGATGGGTGGAACGATTACGACAGCTTTGAACCTTTCATGCATATAGAAATGGATGAACTTCCCAATATGTATGAGGAAACCGAGAACGTGTATAAATGGTTCTATGGCTGGATTGAAGATGAAGGGCGCTGGGATATGGACAATCTTTTCACCTATCCCAGAAAGTATTATTCTCGCTGGATACAAGATCTGGAAAGCATCTTTGACGATGTCTTCACTATGAACGACGGGATGAATCCCACCGATCCTGAAAACCTGCATGTAATAAACAACTCCATGCAATATGTTACATTGGGCTGGGATCGCAGTGATGCCTACGATTTTGACAGTTATGAGATTTTGTATTCCACCACTCCAATCGGCGATGGCAACTATCAGATTTTCGATCGCAGCAACAGCGCTTTTCTGGCTTCGCAAGCATGTGAATCCATTGATGTGGTCGGCTTGTCCGCCAGTTACAACTACTACTTCAAGATCAGAGCACGAGACAAGAATGGCAACCTTTCGGATGTATCCAATGAAGTGATATCTGCTCCAGCAGCTACCAGTATTACAGGGTTCAGCGCATACGGATTGGATAGTACCGTAAGATTGTCTTGGGGTACTAATCCCGCTACTGGTTTTTTGGGATTCAACGTCTATCGTAAGCAGGGTTTTACAGACTACCAATTGATCGATAGCTATACCAACAGCCCTTCTCTCGCATCTGGATCTTACAGCTTCGAGTATTGGGATTACGACGTTCAGAACGGTGAACATTACGATTACAGAATCAGTTCCGTAAGTAACAGTGGAGTGGAAACGATTCACAACGTACCCAAATCTGCCAGTCCCTCCATTGTGCACAATTTGATCTTGCAAAACCAAGCGGGTACACTTAGCGATGTTGCCATGTTCTCACAAAACCCATATGCCTCAGATGGTCAGGATGGATATTGGGATGTAAGCAAATCCGGTCCCAGCTCAAACTACGTATGGTTGTCGTTTTTCGAGCAGTACTGGGGTCAGAACGGTGTATATCTGTCCAGAGAAGTCAAGGGTGGCTACGATCCCGAACAGGAACTAAAAACTTGGGTAATTCGTGTGAGATCAGACCAACTGAACGTACCTCTGTCTCTTAGCTTGCCAGTTGTTACCAGAAGCGAGAAGATATACCTCTATGACAACGGTGCTGGAGTATGGCACAATATGTATGATGGGCCTTATGTATTCACTGTAAGCAACTCAAATCCCCGTAATATGACATTGTATTGGGGCAACATGCAACCTAGTGTTACCCACAATAGCATTGCCAATCAGGTACTTCAGGGCGAAAATTCTGTGCAGTTTTCGTGGTCTATGCAATATCCCTTCCTGATAGATCACATGAACCTCTATCTAAAAAATGATGTTGATTCATTGATGATTTTTAGCAATATTCCTGCCAGTACCAGTAGCTATACATACACCATCCCCAGTATGTTGAACATGCCCAGAACCAAGGTCTGTATGCAGATGGTATCGGTAGATGGCTTCATAAAAACCTTTGAATCTGCTCATACTCTGGCATTTGTGCCCCATGTCAATACTATGCAAAATAATGCAGGATGGGCTACAAAGAGTAATCCGTTCCTGATTCAAAGCTTTTCAATAGACCCAGCTTTCGGCAGTGGAGCTACCGGATACGTGTGGAACAATCAATGGATAGAAGCAACCAACTTCGATTTTGGCGCAGCTTATATGGTTCATATCACTGAACCGATAGCTCTCAGCAGCGATTCCCCAGTATTAAGACAAGCAACGGAATTTGATCTGGTCAACGGTTGGAATATGATAGCCAATCCTCACTTGTGCGAATATGAAGTATCCGCATTGAGCTTCAGAGTAAATGGTACCGATTATCGCTTCAGCGAGATGATTACTCAGCAACTGATCTCAAAAGCTGTGTATGTGTATAGGGATTCATCCTTCGTTCTAACGGACAGAATCCAGCCCTACGAAGCTTTCTGCATCAAGAATTATACCAATAACGCTAATAGCGTGGTGCTGAAACTATATCCCTACGATTACTCGATCAATATCGAAGCTCCAGCACCTGTCTGGTCAGTATCCGTAACATCATCCCTGCTTCAGAAGGACAAAATTGAAGTGGGATGCAATCCCATCGCTACTACTTCGTACGACTTCCGTCTGGATCTACCTAAAGCACCAAACCCAGGCTTGTTCAACACTACGTCGTTTTATATGAACAGAAGCGACAATCCCGCTTTCTTGGAACCATATCTACAAACTGAGTATCGCAGCAATTTCAGTACCAGCGAACAAACGGAAATGGCCTTCGATTTTACTCTGGAAACGGATGAAGCCGGAGAAGCGTATTTCGACTTTTCCACGATGAATATAACTGCTGACTGGACAGTTAGATTCTACTTTATGGGATCAGCTCCGCATGTGACAGATGGCTCGCGTATCAGTTTCAACATCCCCGAAGCTGGGGTGTATAATGGTCAATTGATTATCTACAATTATCCAGTAAGCAATGAGGATATGGTGAAACCCGTCATATCCGATCTGAAGGTATATCCCAATCCCTTCAATCCCTCTGTAAACATAGCTTTCAATCTGCCCGAAAGTAGGGATTGCAGCGTGGAGATCTTCAATATTCGAGGTCAGAAAGTTGCAAGCATCCATAAAGGTATGCTTAACGCAGGAAACCACCAATTGTACTGGCATGGTAAAGACTTTCGCAATCGCAGCGTTGCCAGCGGTATCTACTTTGCCAAGATCAAAAGTAAGAACTTCAGCAAGAGCATCAAGATGATGTTGCTGAAATAGTATCAAATCACAGACCCCGGATACTCTCCGGGGTTTTTTATACCTTATACAAACCACAATAATGCACGGAGTTCCTATGCTTTCTATCTCTGTAAAAAGTTAAGGTGTGGCTTGGACTTCGGGCAATACATAGAATCCACACCCGATATTGAAGTCTATTTTGATCATATAGTAAACAAATATGCAATAAGATTCATCTGGTCATATGTACCCCAATCGCATTATTCGAGATAAATGCTTCACATATTTATGGGGACACGGAAGCTACCTTATGAAAACGCTTATATTATCCTACTGACTCGTCAAGGTACGAATGTCGTTTTCTACTGGGCTGCCATACTCCAATTTGCCTGATAATCTACCAAACGGTTCAAAAGCTTTATTCCTCCTCTGGTTTATCGATACTTGAACCTGATATCATCGGGTTATCATCGAGTGAACACAGGATGATAACGGCTTGATATCAGCTTCAACACTGCATAGAACAAAGGGAAAGAGTATGATTCAAAAGCTCCCTTCGGTCGCTGTTGCATTACTGAGCCAAGCTTGACATGACACTAGCTATGAAATATGTGGATATTTATGGACATCCCCATATCGCTGATCCAATCGGCCATCCCCCTTATTCCCATCCCAAAATCGCTGAATAACGCAGAAAAAAATTGAACATACCTTTTTTCTGCTTGACATCTGTCCTGCAGTATCCAATGTTTGAATTGTCGATGCTTCAGCTGAGGAACTCTTGCTGTATGATGCTTTTTTATCATACACTTAAGTTTTTATCATGATCTCGTAAGAAAGAATTGCCGCCGGAAAATGGGTATTTACTAGAACCACCGGCAAGGTCAACAAAGAAGGTTTTTGTATGAAACTTGTAGCCAATGGTAATCTTTGGAGCTTACACAGCTCGCCCGCAGGGCATTTTTACCGCTGCCCCGCAGAATACCCTTGCGTCTACATTCACCAAATAATGATCAAAACAATCACTCACATCCGAAACCAAATCCTCCACACTGTTTCTGTGCTTAGTAGAATAATCTTTGCACATTATCGCTTACCTCGCACAAACAGCCTAGTAGCATGCGGTTTCCCCAAACTTACAACCATCAAAAACAATCGAGCTCATCCATTATAATGGATAGCTCTTTCTTCAACAAATGAATCTCATTCAGGAGAAAAAGATATGAAGAAATTAACTATATTGGTGCTGCTGTTGATGCTTATCGGTATAGCAACAGCAGACGTTTACACGATAGGAACTGGTACCTTATCTCAAGACTATATCCCGTTTTACGGACTGTATGATTATAGCTGGAGTAAGGTTATCTATACCGCTGCGGAACTAAGCACAGCCGGATTAACCGCCGGACAAATCAATGGCATCGGATTTGATGTTGGCTATACACCATCAAACTATGTTTCTGTAGATCAGCGTGTGTTTATGCGGCATACAACTGCTACTGCTGAGGATAACACATATCCCGATAACACAGCGTTCCAAAGCGTCTATAATAATGACTACACTTGGAATGGTAGTGGTTGGCACTACATTATGTTCAGCACTCCATTCACTTGGAATGGAACAGACAACATCGAAATACTTTGGGAAAACTGGGATGGAGATTATGCTTCTGGCCCCACGTTTAAATATACTTCCACCAGCCCGAATTATCTAGCAGCATATAAGTATGCAGATAGTACCTTCCCGGCTGTTTCTGGAACAACTACATATTCGCGCCCCAATATTCAGATTCTTACACCGGATGTGATTCCACCTTCACCTGCAACATTAATCGCACCCGCCGACGGCAGTACCCTCACTACGTGGAACGTAAATCTGTCTTGGAGTCCCAGTGATGGAGCCATACCCACTGGTTATACGTTATTTTATGGTACCACAAATCCTCCCACCATCGAGGAAGATCTGGGACTGGTAACATCATTCCAGATTAATAATCCTCCCTTTTCTACCGAGTATTTCTGGCAGGTCGTCCCTTATAATGCCAACGGTAGCGCTACAGATTGTCCGATCTGGAGTTTCACAACGATGCCAGATCCTACGATAGGGACCTTTCCCTGGGTAGTGGATTTTGGCACATCCTCTTCCGATACCTTCCCACCCATGGATTGGACCAGGTTATCCGGTCTTTACCCAGTAGATACACCTATAAGCACTACTTCTGGTTGGATCCGTGACGAATGGCTAAACGGCCCTACCGGCAACAATGCAGCAAGAGTTAATATCTATGGCACTGGAGCAAAATACTGGCTGGCAACTCCACCAATCGCCATTCCAGCCTCGGGATATGAATTGAAGTTTGACATAGCACTTACATACTATGCTTCAACCGTGCCCCCTACAGCCGGAGAGCAAGCTGATGACAAGTTCATCGTTTTGGTTGATGATAATCCCGGTATGACATCTCCCACAATACTGAGAGAATGGAACAACAGCGGTTCCGAATATACCTTTGATGGTATTTCTAATACTGGTGAAAACCACACTATTGATCTTGATGATTATACCGGTACAGTATATTTTGCCTTCTACGGGGAATCAACCGTTAGCGGTGGCGACAACGACTTCTTCGTGGATAATGTTACTGTCCGCGAAACACCCGCCGGGCCAATCTTCGCTTACAGCCCAGATGCCATTAACTTCGGTACGGTGATGAACGGCCCTCAGACTGGTCCTCAAAACGTGACCATCACTAACAATGGCGGTGGAACCCTGAACATTAGTG